>NZ_JBHVKW010000048.1:0-58779 GCF_042797905.1 Amycolatopsis sp. NPDC057786 | reverse complement strand
AGCCACTTTCGCGACGTCTGGTGTCGCGAAAGTGGCTTTCGCGACATGGGCACCGGTGCGCCGAGGGAACGCGCACAGCAGAGCATTCAGAGGACTAGATGCGGCAGGGGTCAGCCCTTGGTGGCACCGCCGGTGAGCCCCTTCACGAACTGCTTCTGCAACGCCAGGTAGAAGATCAGCACCGGAAGGGTCGCCAGGAACATCAGCGCGAACACGCTGCCGAGATCCGCCTGGTACTGCCCGATCGAGCGGTAGATCCCGGTGGTGATCGTCGTGCCCTGGCTGGGGCCGAGGATGATCAACGGATCGATGAAGTCGTTCCAGATCCACACCCCGAGGAAGATCAGCACACTCGCCGTGGCCGGGCGCAGCAGCGGGAACACGATCCGCCAGAACACCTGCGTCCTGCTCGCGCCGTCGAGCAGCCCGGCCTCCTCGAGCTCCACCGGCACCCCGCGGATGAACCCGGTGAACACGAAGACGCCGAACGGCACGTAGTAGCCGACGTTGAACAGCACCAGACCCTGGATCGTCGCCATCAGCCCGGTCAGCCGCAGCACTTCGGTGACCGGGATCAGGATCACCTGGGGCGGGATCATCAAGCCCGCCAGCAGGATCAGCGCGAGCACCTTGGTCCATCGCTTGCCGGAACGCGCGAGGTAATGGCCGAGCATGGCCGAAAGCACGGTCAGCACGATGATCGACAGCAGGGTGACGAGGAGACTGTTCGCCAGACTCACCCAGAACAGGCCATCGGGCCGGGTGAGGACGGCGTGGATGTTGGTCAGCGTCGGTGGCAGCGGGACCGACGCCGGCTCCTGGGCGATCCGATCGCCGGGTTTGAAGACGTTGACGAGCACGTAGTACAGCGGCACGGCGAAGAGCGCGCTCGCCAGGATCGCCGCGGTGGGCCGGAGTTTCGCGGTCACAGGTCCACCTCCCGTCGCCGCAGGAACCGCAGCACGATCGTGGTCAAGGCCGCCACGATCACCAGCATCACCACGGCCATCGCGGACGCGTAGCCGACGTGGTTCGCGTCGAGGCCGGTGGCGAGGACGGCGAACGCGATGGTGGCCGTGGTCCCCGAACCCGGCCCGCCGTTGGTGACCACCTTGACGTAGTCGTACGTCTTGAACGCCGAGATCAGCAGCACGACGGTGTTGATCGTCAGCGACGGCGCGAGCAGCGGCCAGGTCACCGCGCGGAACCGGCGGACCGGCCCGGCGCCGTCGATCTCCGCGGCCTCCAGCAGTTCGGCCGGGACACCCTGCAGGCCCGCGAGATACACGACAACGCAGAAGCCCAGCATCTGCCAGCACACGATCGACGCCACCGAGTACAGCGCGAGATCCGGGTCCGACAGCCAGCCTGGCGGGTGCTCGACGCCGAGGGCGCGGAGCGCGTCGTTGACCGGGCCCCGGTCGTCGAGCAGTTTCGTCCAGATGATGCTGACGACGACCGAGCTGAGGATCACGGGCGTGAAGAACACGCTTCGCAAAACGTTGTACAGCCGGCCTTTCCGGTCGAGCAGCAGCGCGACGCCGAGCCCGAGCACGTTCGGCACGACCACGACGATCACCGTCAGGATCGTCGTGACCCGCAGCGCGGTCAGGAACTGTTCGTCCTGGAACAGCAACCGGTAGTTCTCGAGGCCCACGAATTCCGCGGGCGGGTTGAACGGATTGTGGTTCGTCAGGCTGTAGCCGAAGCTGATGAGGATCGGCGCCATGACGAAACACAGATAGATGACGACGCCGGGCGCGCCGAACGAGGCGAAATGCCACATCCGCGGCAGGATCGGTTTCCTCCCCATCGCGGTGTCAGCGTGCCTTCGCCCATTCGGTGTCCAGGAACGCGCACGCGTCGGCCACCGATTTGCGGCCGGTGATGACGTCCTGCGCGGCCTGGTAGACCTTGTCCTTCATTCCCGGCAGGAGCCCGTCGTCCGCGGTTTCCCAGCTGAAGGCGTTGACGACGGCGTTCTTCGCGACGGCTTCCCGGTACAGGTCGTAGCCCGCTTTGAAGACCGGGCCGACGTCGGAAGGCGGCGTGTACCCCTTGATCGCGGGGAACAGGCCGTCGGCCTTGACCGAGGCGTCGATCTGCTCCTTGTCGAGCTGGAACGCGAGGGCGAACTTCCTTGCCGCGTCGAGGTTCCGCGACTTCGCGTTGACGACGATGCCGCCGCCGGTGTAGGCGGGCACGACGAGTTTCCCGTCCTCGGAAGGGAAGTTGAAGACGCCGATCTCGAACGGCGGCTTCTTGGTGTCGGCACTGGCGGCGAACCAGTTGCCCATCGGGTACATCGCGCCCTCGCCGTTGAGGAAGGCGGCCTCGGTCGCCGAGTAGTCCCGCGAGACCTGGGTCTTGTCGAGGTAGCCCTTGGTCACCAGATCGGCGAACTTGCCGAAGGCCTGCTGGAAGGCCGGATCGGTGAACTTGACCTGGTCGGCCCGCCGCTGGGAAAGCCAATCCGGTGTCCTGCCGTAGACATCGACGCTGACCAGGCCGTCCAGCAGCATCGCGGACGGGAACCCTTCCTTGCCGCCGCCGATGGTGAACGGGGTGATGCCCTTCGCCTTCAGTTTCTCCGACGCGGTGAGGAGTTCGTTCCACGTCTTCGGCGTCGACGTGATCCCGGCGTCGGCGAAGAGCTTCTTGTTGTAGTAGATCGGCGGGATGGTCTGGGTGTTGGCGGGCAGCTGATGGTGCCCGCCCTTGATCGGGTTGGCCGCGGGGAACTGGAAGTCCTTGAGTTCCTCGGGCGTCCACGCGTAGAGGTTGCCCGATTCGGCGAAACCGGCGGTGTCGACGGCGATCGCTACGTCCGGAAACTGGCCGGACTGCAACAACTGCTTGGCGTAGCCGGTGCGATCGGTCGACGGGGCGACCAGTTTCTTCACACTCATACCGGGGTTGCGCTCGGTCACGCGTTTGATCGCGGAGTCCCAATAGGACGGTGGGAGGTTCGGCGTCTCGAACGTCAGGAAGGTGATCTCGTTACCCGAGGCGTTCGTCCCGCCGCCGACGGTGCATCCGGTGAGGCTCGCGGCGAGGAGTAGCGCGGCTCCCAACGCGAAGGACCTTCTCATGTCCGGCATTCGATCGGATGTCTAGAGTGATGTCAAGCGGCTTCTGGCGTGCTGCGACGTCAAAAAGGGGCAATTCATCTGATCTATCGGCGATCTCAGATCCTCGTCAACCGGATCACGACGCTGGCGAAATCCCCCTCCGGCAAACCCGGGAACAGGCCGTGTGCCAGGAGCGAGGCGCCGTGCCACACCTTTCCGGTGTCCTCGTCGTGGTAGCGGGCGGAGGGGTCGAGACCGTCGAGCCGGACCGGTCGTTCATGAGTGTGGAAATGTGCCGCTTGCCGGAACACGAACACCACCGCGCGTCCACCGTCGGCCGCCACGTACTGCAGCGCGGAGACGCCGTCCGTGGCGGGCGGCACGAGACGATGGAGCCTGCCGTGCTGGACGATGGGCCGGATCTCCTTGTACAGCGCGATCTGTTCGCGCGCGTGGTCGAGATCGTCCTCGGACCACTTCACGATGTCGCCGCCGATGCCGAGTACCCCCGCCATCGCGACGTGGAACCGGAAGCGCAGCGGCGTGGATCGCCGGGTGACGAAGTTGGGATCGTCGGTGACCCACGCCGACATCGCGCGCGCCGGGTACACCTGGCCGTAACCGTGCTGGATGACGAGCCGGTCGAGGGCGTCGGTGTTGTCGGAGGTCCAGACCTGGTCCGTCCTGGCCATGATTCCGAGATCGATCCGGCCGCCACCGCCGCCGCACGCCTCGATCCGCAGTCCGGGATGGCGGGCACGCAGGCGGTCCATGATCGCGTAGACCGAGCGGGTGTGCTCCACCCACAGCCTGTCCGGATCGGCGTCGGCAGGCCAGCCCGCCTCGCTGAAGGGGCGGTTCATGTCCCATTTCAGGAAGTCGATCCCGTGCGTGCCGACGAGGGAATCGAGCGTGCCGAACGCCCACTCGGCGACCTCCGGCCGGGCGAAGTTGAGCACCAGCTGGCGCCGGAGCTCCGAACGAGTCCGATGTGGATGGTGGAGGACCCAGTCGGGGTGGGCGCGATGGAGATCGCTGTCCGGATTGACCATTTCGGGTTCGACCCAGAGCCCGAACTTCATGCCGAGGCGGTGCACTTCGCCGACGAGCGGTTCGAGGCCGTCGGGGAACTTGTCCCGGTTGACCCGCCAGTCGCCGAGGCCGGCGTGATCGCCGTTCCGGGCACCGAACCAGCCGTCGTCCACCACGAACAGTTCCACGCCGAGCGCCGCCGCCTTCTTGGCGAGCGCGCGTTGCCCCGCGTCGCTGACGTCGAAACCCGTTGCCTCCCAGGAGTTGTAGACCACCGGCCGGAGCTCGCCGGGATGCGGGAGAACGTGGCCGATCGTGTACGCGTGCCAGGCGCGGCTCGCGGCACCGAATCCGCCGTCGGTGTACAACCCGGCGAAAACCGGCGTGGTGAGCGTTGCGCCGGGTGCGAGCCGGGGGACGACGCCGTCTTGGCCGAAACCGCCGGTCACGGTGAGGCGGCCGGTGGACGAGCGGGTGGTGGTGATCCGCCACGAACCGCTCCACGCGAGCACGGCGCTGTAGACCTCGCCGTGCCGCTCGGTCGTTTCGCCGTCGTCGAGCATCACCCACGGATTGGCGTGATGGCTCGTGATGCCGCGCCTGCTCCCGAACGTCGTTTCGCCGTGGGGGACAGGCTCGCGGAGCAGTTGGCTTTCGGCCGCCCAGCGGCCGGTGACGTGGCTGATCCGGTAGTCGGGCCGGTCCGGCACGACCCAGGTCGCCGAGTCGGCCCGGATGATCTCGACCGGGCCGTCCGTGCCGTCATGCCCGAGTTCGGTCCAGCGCTCGATGACGTCGGTGCCCTCCGGGACACGGTAGGCGAGCGTGATGCGGAGGGGGTAGTGACGATCGCGGAACCGGACGCGCAACTGCCCGCCGTCGATGTCGTGGCCGAGGTAGCGCCATTCGAGAGCCCGGGTCCCGTCGGCGAACCGGACCTGCAGGGCCGGGGTCCAGTACCGGGTGCCGCCGTCGGCGGCGAGTTCGTCGAGTCCCTCGTTGGGATCGTTGAAGGCGTCCCAGCGTTCTTTCGTCCGGGGGAGGACGTCGGCGAGCTGGCCGGTGGTGAGCGCCGGGCCCCAGTAGACGTGGGAGGGCGTGTCGTCCTCGGTCAGCCTGAGCGCGTAACTCGTGGATGCCGTGCTGATGAGCCAGGAACGGGTGTTCTCGTCGAAAACGATCTCGGCCACGGGGCCATCCTGGCGCCGAACGGCGGTGGCGGCCAGATGGCTCCCGCTCGGCGGTACATCAGGTCTCGTGAGTGGTCTGGGTCCATCCGGCCGGTGCGCGGATGGCGGTTTCGCGTGACTGGACGGACGACACGCGTGTTTGAGTGGACGACTCGAGGTGAACTCCGGGCTGCGCCGTCTCGTCCGCCCAGTACATGAAGGCCCCCTTCCTGTACCTAGGCGCAAGGAAGGGGGCCTTCATGTACTTCGGGCAGCCGCCGTGACTACTGAGGCACATGTGACGAGCGTGGCGATGGCTCGGGGCTCGGGTTGGCAAGCGAAACCGGTACCGAGACCGAAGCGACCTTCAGCCGCCGACCTTCGCGACCGCCACGAAGTGCGACGGCCGCACCCGCACGATCACCTTGCCCGGAGACGTCGCGTACGCCAGCCAGCCATCGATGGCGTCCTGACCGGCTTCGCCGAGGTACCGCCGGGCGATCGACTCCGAACCCGCCCGGACCGCGTCCGGATCCGAAACGATCTCCGCCACCCCCTCGACGCTCACGAACGAATAGGGCGGCACCGGGTCGTCGACGACCACCGAGACACGGGGATTCTCCTTGAGCGCCTTGCCTTTGACGGTGTCCGTGCCCAGGTTGACCAGGACGTCGTCGCCGTCGAGGGCGAACCAGATCGGGACCGCGTGCGGCCTGCCGTCCGGGCGGACCGTCACGAAGACGGCGGTGCGAGTGCCTTCGGTGAGGAAGGCGCGACGCTGCTCGTCGGTCATCTTCTCCGGCATGACTTTCCCTCCAGGTCGAACCGTGGGTACACCCTAGGGCCGCGAGGTGAGATAACCACCCATCGAGCGGAAATAGTCGTTGGCGGCGAGTTCGGTGCCGTCCTCGGTCCGGACCCGCTCGATGACGAGACCGTGCGACCGGCCCCGGCGCGACTCGGGCCCGGCGACGATCACGACGCCGTCACCCTCACGGATGAAGATCCGGCCGGGGGTGCCGCCGTAGTGGCCCACGGACACCGACGAGCGGATCACGCGCAGCTGCTTCCCGCGGTGGTAGGTGAAGGCGTTGGGGTACGGGTCGGACTGCGCGCGTACCAGCCGTTCGATCTCTTCGGCGGGCCAGGACCAGTCGATCAGGCTGTCCTCAAGGGCACGCTTGTGGAAGAAGCTGGCCTTCGACCGGTCCTGCTTGACCGGTGTGTAGTCCCCGCTCGCGATCAGCTCGATGGCCTCGGTGGTGATGGGCGCGATGAGGTCGACCGTCCGGTGGAACAGATCGGTCGTCGTGTCCTTCGGCCCGACCGGCACGGAGCGCTGGAGCACGATGTCGCCCGCGTCGAGGTCGGCGTCCATCATGTGGGCGGTGAGGCCCACTTCCTTCTCTCCGTTGATGAGCGCCCAGATCAGCGGCGAGAAGCCGGCGTAGGCGGGCAGCAGCGAGTCGTGGACGTTCAGCGTGCCGTACCGCGGCATCTCGAAGATCTCGGGCGGCAGCCAGGTGCGCCAGTTGTTGGCGACGATCAGGTCGAGATCGGCTTCCTTCAGCTCCGCCAGGAGTTCCGGGTCGTCGGGACGCTGCCGCAGCAGCGCGCGGATCCCGTTGGCCTCGGCGAGGTCCGCGACGGAATCGGACCAGATCTTCTCGTAGGCGTGGTCACTCTTCGGGTGGGTGACGACGAGGGCGACATCGTGGCCCGCGTCGATCAACGCCCGCAGGGTGCGGTGTCCCCAGGTCTGGTATCCGAACATGGCGACCCGCATGGGACCGGCCTCCTCCTGGTCGAGGGATGAACATCACCACTGAAAGTACTAGTTGAGCCTCACCTAACTTAGGTTAGGGTTCCCTGGTCTTTGTAACGAAGTACCGAGATGCGGCTGAGCCGCGCTAGGGGTTCAAGATGGCACGAGCAGTGGTCGGTGAACGGGTTCCGGTCTACGACGTGGTCGGGGTCGGGTTCGGTCCCTCGAACCTCGCGCTCGCCATCGCCGTCACCGAGCACAACGCCGCGCCGGGGGCCGAGACCGTCACCGCGCACTTCCTCGAGCGTCAGGCGCGTTTCGGCTGGCACCGCGGGATGCTGATCGACAACGCGACCATGCAGGTCTCCTTCCTCAAGGACCTGGCGACGATGCGGAATCCGACTAGTTCGTTCAGCTTCCTGTCGTATCTGCACAGCAAGGACCGGTTGGTCGACTTCATCAACCACAAGAACCTGTTCCCGTTGCGGATCGAGTTCCACGACTACTTCGAATGGGCCGCGGAAAAGGTCGACGACCTGGTTTCCTACGGCACCGAAGTGCTCTCCGTCACGCCGGTGTTCGACGGCGACGAGATCGTGTTCTTCGACGTGCACGCCCGCACCGACGGCGAACTGGTGAACCTGCGCGCCCGCAATCTGGTGATGGGCACCGGGCTGCGGCCGAACCTCCCGGAAGGTGTGACGCCGGGCACACGGATCTGGCACAACAGCGAACTCCTGCACCGGCTCGAAGGCATGGCCGCCGAGGAGCCGCGCCGGTTCGTCGTCGTCGGCGCCGGCCAGAGCGCGGCCGAGGTGAGCGCGCTGCTGCACGACCGCTTCCCGCGGGCCGAGGTGTGCGCGGTGTTCGCGCGGTACGGCTACAGCCCGGCCGACGACAGCGCGTTCGCCAACCGGATCTTCGACCCCGAGGCGGTCGGGCGATTCTACGAAGCGCCGGAAGCGGTCAAGGACCGGCTGATGCGCTACCACGGCGCGACCAACTACTCGGCCGTGGACATCGAGCTCATCGACGAGCTGTACCGGCGTGTCTACCGCGAGAAGGTGCAGGGGATCGAGCGGCTGAAGCTGATCAACGTCTCCCGTCCCACCGAGGTCACCGACACCGGCTCCGCGGTGCGGGTCACCGTCGAAGCGTTGGAGACGGGGGAGCGGACCCGGCTCGACGCCGATTTCGTCGTGTACGCCACCGGGTACAGCCCGGCGGACCCGACACCGTTGCTCGGTGAGCTGGCGTCGGCCTGCAAGCGCGACGACGAGGGCAGGCTCCGGGTCGAACGCGACTACCGGATCGTCACCGAGCCGCCGCTGGACGGCGGGATCTATCTCCAGGGCGGTACCGAGCACACGCACGGCATCACGTCGTCGCTGCTGTCCAACACCGCCGTCCGGGTCGGCGAGATCCTTCAGTCCATTGTGGACCGGCGGGCCGCCGGCGCGTCCCGGCCCGAGTACGCGGTGAGCGGGACCGGGCCCGCCTGAGGCACGGACGATCCCGAAAAGCTCTGAACGGTGGAGGCGACCAGATGAACCGCGGCTTTCCCCTGACCCCGGCACAGCAGGGGATTTGGCTCGCGCAGCAGCTCGACCCGGCCGATCCGGTCTACACGATCGGCTGGGTCGCCGAGCTTCGCGGCGACGTCGACATCGCCCGGCTGGGTGAAGCCGTCCGGCGGGCGGTCGCGGAGGCGGAATGCCTCCACGTCACGGTCGAGCTGGACGGCGACACGCCGGTCCAGCGTCCGGTCGCCCCCGGTGAGGTCGCGGTCCTCGACTTCACCGGCGAGCCGGATCCGGAGCTGGCCGCGGACGAGTGGGCACGGGCCGAGCTCGCCGTGGTGACCGACCCTGCCCGAGGGCCGCTCACCGCGCACGCACTGCTCGTCCTGGCCGCCGACCGGGTCCGCTGGTTCCAGCGCTACCACCACCTGGTGATGGACGCGCACGGCCAGGCCGTCCTGACCCGTCGCGCGGCGGCCCTCTATTCGGGGACCGCCGAGGAGGTCTTCTGGCCGCTCGCCGGACTGGCCGACGCGGACTACGACGCGAAGGCCGACCGCGACTACTGGCTCGGGGAACTCGCGGGCAGGCCCAACCCGGTGCGGCTGCTCGGCCGCGCGTCGTCCGGCCGGGTCCGGCTCCGGCGGCATTCGTGGGCGCTGCCCGCGGCGAACGCCGGTCGCCTGCGGAAGTTCGCGCTCGACGCGGGAACGAGGCTGTCCCGGGTGGCGATCGCCGCGGTGGCGGCGTACGCCCACCGGGTGACCGGCGTCGAAGACCTCGTCCTCGGGCTGCCGGTCACCGCGCGGACCACCCGCGCCCTGCGTGAGCAGCCGGGCATGGTCTCCAACGTTTTGCCGTTGCGCCTGACGGTGCGCCCGGAGACGACGCCGGCGCAGCTCGTCGCCCAGGTCGCGGAGAAGGTCTCCGCACTGCTGGAACACAGCCGGTATCGCGGGGAAGACCTCGCGCGTGAGCTCGGCGCGAGCGGCGGGGTGCACGAACTCGTCGGGTTGAGCGTGAACTACATGGCCGTGGACGGCGAACTCGCGTTCGGCGACGCGAGCGCGACGGTGCACAACCTCGAACTCGGGCCGATCAGCGACGTCGCCATCGCCGTGTACGACGCCGGCGAAGGCCGTGGGCTCCGCTTCGACTTCGATGCCGACGCGGCCGTGTCTTCCGACGACGAACTGGCCGATCATCGCCGCCGGTTCGCCTCGGTGCTGGACGCCCTGATGGTGGGGCCGGACCTGCCGCTGGCCGCGATCGACCTGCTCTCCGCCGAGGAACGCGATCGGGTCCTGGCGCTCGGGAAGGCGGTCGCGGAGTCGCCGGAGGTGTCCTGGCCCGAGACGTTCGCCCGGGTCGTCGCTCGGAAGCCGGACGCGGAGGCCGTCGTCTGCGAGGACGTCCGGATGACCTACGCGGAGGTCGACGCCGCCGCCAACCGGCTCGCTCGCCTGCTGCGGCGACGTGGCGTCGGTGACGAGGACGTCGTCGGTGTGGCGATGCCGCGGTCGGCCGATCTCGTCGTCGCGCTGCTCGGCGTGATGAAGGCCGGGGCCGCGTACCTCCCGCTCGACCTCGACCACCCCGAAGATCGCCTCGCGTACATGCTTTCGCACGCGGGTGCGGAGATCGTCGTGTCCACTGTGGAGGAATCCGTGCAGCTGCCGTCCGGTGTGGACGCCGAGCGGATCCTGCTCGACGATTCCGAGACGGCCGCCGAGCTCGCGGCGCTCGACTCGTCCACTGTGGACGTGAGCGGGATCGCGCTGAGCCAGGCCGCGTATGTCATCTACACCTCGGGCTCGACCGGCAAGCCGAAGGGCGTGGTCCTGTCCCACGACGGGATCGGCAGCCTGATCAGCACGGCGACCGAACGGATCGGCATCGGCGAGGACAGCAGGGTGGTGCAGTTCGCCTCCACCGGTTTCGACGTGACGGTCTGGGATCTGGTGATGTCGCTGTGCGTCGGCGGGACATTGATCGTGGTTCCGTCGCATCGCCGGGTCGCGGGCGTCGAACTGACCGGCTACATCGCGGACAACGCGGCGACGCACATGATCCTGCCGCCGTCGCTGGTCGCGGCGCTGCCGTCGGACTGCGAACTGCCGAAGGGCGCGGTGCTGATCGTCGGCACCGAAACCGTCCCGCCGGAACTGATCGCGCGCTGGGCCGAAGACCTGCGGGTCGTCGCCGCGTACGGGCTGACCGAGGCGACGGTGAACTCCACGCTGTGGGCGGCCGAGCCCGGCTGGACCGGCCCGATCCCGATCGGTGTTCCGGATCCGAACACGCGCTGCTACGTCCTCGACACCGCGCTGCGGCCGGTCCCGGTCGGCGTCGAGGGCGAGTTGTACGTCGGCGGACGCGGTCTCGCGCGGGGCTACGCGGGCCGTCCGGGACTGTCGGCCGAACGCTTCGTCGCCGACCCGTTCGCCGGCGGCGGGGCGCGGATGTACCGCACCGGCGACCGGGTCCGCTGGCGAGCGGACGGGAACCTCGACTTCCTCGGCCGGACCGATCACCAGGTCAAGATCCGCGGGTTCCGGATCGAACCCGGGGAGGTCGAGTCGGCGCTCGCCACGTTCACCGGGGTCGAGCGGATCGCCGTCGTGCCCCGCGAGGTCAAGCCGGGCGACCGGCGGCTGGTGGCGTACGTCGTCCCGGCCGCGGACGGATCGCCGTCGCTGGTCAAGGATCTGCGTGCCCACGCGGAAGCGGCACTGCCGCACTACATGGTGCCGTCGGCGTTCGTGGAACTCGACCGGCTGCCGATCATGCCGAACGGCAAACTCGACCGCACCGCGCTGCCCCTGCCGGACTTCGGCGCCGCCGCCACCGGCCGCGCGCCGCGCACCGAACGCGAGCGGATCCTGTGCGACGTCGCCGCGCGAGTCCTCGGCCTGGCTTCGTTCGGTGCCGACGACGACTTCTTCTCGCTCGGCGGCGACAGCATCCTGTCCATCCGGTTGGTGCTGGGCGCGGCGGAACACGGTCTCGCCATCACTCCGCGTCAGGTGTTCCAGCACCGGACTCCCGAGGCGCTTGCCACCTGTGCGGAGGCCGTCGTCGCCGAGTCCACCGTGGACGAGCGGCCGTTGCTGGAACTGACCGACGTCGAACGCGCGTCGCTCGCCGAGTACGCCGACGTCCTGCCCGTGACGCCGTTGCAGGAAGGGTTCTTCTTCCACGCGGAGTTCGAAGGCGGCCAGGCCGCGGACATCTACACGGTGCAGGAGGTGCTGGACCTCGAAGGTGACGTCGACGCCGACGCGCTGCGCCGATCGGCACAGGCCTTGTTGAATCGGTATTCGTCGCTGCGGTCCGGTTTCCGGCAGCTCGAAGGCGGCCAGGTCGTCCAGACAGTGACCCGGCATGCCGAACTGCCTTGGCGTGAGGTGGCCGCCGAAGACGCCGCGGAAGCCTTCGAGGCCGACCGCGCGCGCCGGTTCGACTTCGCGCGTCCGCCGCTGCTGCGGGCGACCTTCACCCGGCTCGATGAGCGTCACGCCAAGCTGGCGCTGACGTTCCACCACATCATCGCCGACGGCTGGTCGGTCGTGGTGCTGCTTCGCGAACTGCTGGCGGGTTACGAAGGAGCGAATACGCTCCCGGAGACGGACACTCGCGCCGACCACCTGCGGCGGCTCGTGGCCCGTGATCACGAGGCTTCGCGCGAAGCCTGGCGCGCGGCGCTGTCCGGAGTGGACGAACCGACCCGGCTGGTCGATGGGCGTGCCGGGGCGGCGAGACAGCCGTCGCGCCTGCACCTGAACCTCGGCGAGCAGCCGACGAAGGCGTTGTCGGACATGGCTCGGGCGCACGGGCTCACCCTCGGGGCCGTGCTGCACGGCGCGTGGGGTCTCCTGCTCGGCGGGCTCACGGGCCGTGACGACGTGCTGTTCGGCAGCACGGTGTCCGGTCGTGACACCGGCGCCGCTGGGATCGAGTCGGCGGTCGGGCTCTACATCAACACGGTGCCGGTGCGGTTGCGCTGGTCGGGAGCCGAGACGGTTGCCGCCGTGCTGCGGCGGCTACAAGGCGAGCAGGCGGCGTTGCTGGATCACCAGCATCTCGGGCTCGGTGAATTGCAGCGCATCGCCGGTGCCGGGCAGGAAGAACTGTTCGACACCCTCGTGGTCGTCGAGAACTTCCCGCGTGACGACGAACGCGCGTCCGGAACCGTGCGTCTCACCGGCGTCGAGGTCACCGACGCGGTGCACTTCCCGGTCGCGGTGATCGTGACTCCGGGCGAGGACCTGGAGTTCAGCCTCAAGTTCGACGCCGCGCGGATCGACGCGGGCGCGGCGGGGCAGCTCGCCGAGCGGTTCGCTCGCCTGCTGGAGACGCTGACCGCGAACCCCGAACTGCCGGTCGCCGCCCTCGACCTGCTGTCGCCCGCCGAACGCGGCCGTCTGGCCGAACTCAACGCGACCTCGCATCCGGTGCCGGAGCGCACGCTGGCGGAGGCCTTCGCCGAGCAGGTCGCCAAGACGCCGTCCGCGACGGCGGTGATCTTCAGGGACACCGAACTGTCCTATGCGGACCTCGACTCCCGCGCCGAGAACCTGGCTCGCAGGTTGCGTGCCCTGGGCGCCGGTCCCGAAGAGGTCGTCGCCGTCGCCGTGCCGAGGTCGGCCGAGCTGATGGTCGCCCTGCTGGGTGTTCTCAAGGCCGGGGCCGCCTACCTGCCGATCGACCTCGACTATCCGGCGGACCGGCTCGAATACATGCTCGCCGATTCCGGTGCGCGTTTCGTGCTCTCCGAACCCGGGACTGTGGCGCGGATCCCCGTCGTCGCCGGTCTGACGCAGGTTCCCGTGACCGGCGAGCCAGTCGGCGACGTCCCAGGAGCGGCCGCCGGACCGGACAACACCGCCTACCTGATCTACACCTCCGGATCGACCGGGCGGCCGAAGGGCGTGGCCGTCACGCATCGCGCGATCGTCAACCGGCTCGCGTGGATGCAGCACGAATACCGGCTCACGGCTTCGGACCGCGTGCTGCAGAAGACGCCGTCGAGTTTCGACGTGTCGGTCTGGGAGTTCTTCTGGGCGTTGTGCGAAGGCGCCGCGGTGGTCCTGGCCGAACCGGACGGCCATCGCGACCCCGCGTATCTCGCGAGGGTGATCCGGGAACGGCAGATCACCACCCTGCACTTCGTCCCGTCCATGCTCGCCGCGTTCCTCGGCAGCGACGAGGTCGCCGGCGGCCTCGGGTCGTTGCGCCGCGTCTTTTCCAGCGGCGAGGCGCTGACCGGCGAGACCGCCGCCCGCTGGCGTGCGCTCACCGGCGTTCCGCTGCACAATCTCTACGGTCCCACCGAGGCGGCCGTGGACGTCACCTTCTTCGAGAGCACAGGGGCCGAAGGCGCCACGGTGCCCATCGGACGTCCCGTGTGGAACACGCGGGTGCACGTCCTCGACGGCTGCCTCCGCCCGGTGCCCGACGGCGTGGCGGGCGAGCTGTACCTCGCCGGCGTCCAGCTGGCCCGCGGCTACCACGGACGGCCCGGCCTGACCGCCGAACGCTTCGTCGCCGACCCGTTCGGCGAGCCGGGGCAGCGGCTGTACCGGACCGGTGACCTGGTGCGGCGCCGCGCCGACGGCGAGATCGAGTACCTCGGCCGCACCGATCGGCAGGTGAAGATCCGCGGCAATCGGATCGAACTCGGCGAGATCGAGGTGGTCCTCGCCGCGCTGCCGGAGGTGAAGGCAGCCACGGTCGTCGCGAAGGACGGCGCGCTCGTCGGTTACGTCGTCGGCGACGTGGACCCGGAGCGGCTGCGTGCCGCCGTCGGCGAGGCGCTGCCGTCGCCGATGGTCCCTCAGGCCTTCGTCGTGCTCGACGAATTCCCCTTGACCCCCAGCGGGAAACTCGACGTCCGCGCCCTGCCCGCGCCCGAGGTCGGAAAAGCCGCCACCGTCCCGGAGAGTGATCAGGAACGGACCCTCGCCCGGATCTTCGCGGAGGTCCTCGGTCTGGACTCCGTCGGTGCCGACGGCGACTTCTTCCTGCTGGGCGGCGACAGCATCTCGTCGATCGCCGTGTCGAGCCGCGCCCGGCGGTCCGGGTTCGAGCTGAGCCCCAAGGACGTGTTCGAGCTCCGGACCCCGGCCGCGCTCGCCGCCTTTGCCGCACCTGCCGAGCCGACGGCGGTGGCGGAAGGTGTCGGCGCCCTGCCTCTCCTTCCCGAGGTGCTCAGGCTGCGGGAACTCGGCGACGCGGTCCAGCCGGAGTCCGTGCTGCTGAACGCGCCCGCCGGAGCAGACGTCGAGACGCTCGCCGCCGCCCTGCAACTCGTGCTCGACCACCACGACGGCCTGCGGCTCGAACTGGCGCGGGTCGCCTCGGTGCTGTGGTCGCTCGAAATCCGTCCACAAGGGACGGTGCAGGCGGCGGATCTGCTCCGTCACGCGACCGGATCCGTCGACGACGAATACCGGGACGCTGCCAGGCTTACGGACAACCTGCTGCAGGCCATTTGGTTCGACGAGCCGGGCAGGCTGCTCCTGGTCGCGCATCCGGTCCTGCTGGACGCGCGGAGCTGGACGACGCTGGCGGCCGATCTCGCGATCGCCTGGCAGGCCGTGACCGACGGCCGCCCGCCGGTGTTCACCCCGCCGCGGACGTCGCTGCGCACGATCGCCCGCCGGATCACCGACGAAGCGCAGGATCCCGCGCTGCTGGGCGAGATCGAGCACTGGGCGGAGACCTTGGCGCCCGGCACCGCCGAGATCCCGGGCGAGGTCACCGAACGTCGCATCACCCTGTCCGTCGAGGACACTCGGGCGCTCGTCGGCGCGCTCCCGTCGGCCGTGCACGGCGACGTGACCGACGTGCTCCTGACGGCGCTGAAAATGTCCGTGGACGGCGATCTCCTCGTCGATCTCCACGGCAGGGTGGATGCCTCGGACACGGTCGGCGCGCTGACGTCGGCCCGCCCGGTGCGGATCACCGCAACCGGCGAACCGCTCGCGCTGCTCAAGGCCGTCAAGGAGACCGTCCGGAAGACACCTGACGGCTACGGCCCGCTGCGTTACCTCAACGTCCAGACCGGCCCGTTGCTCGCCGGCCTCCCGAAGCCGCGGATCGCGCTGCGCTACGACGGCCGGATCCCGGCCGGGCCGGGGGAGTGGCAGGTCGCCGGGCACGTGGCCGTGCCGCCGTCCGGAGACCACGCCGTCCGCATCGGGGTGGCGTGCGAGGAGACCGCGGACGGGCCGAGGCTGACGGCGACGTTCGCCGGGACGGGCGCCGCGCTCGCTGAACGCTGGGCCGCCGCCTTGGTCGATCTAGCGGCGGTGGACACGTACGCGCCGGTGGGCCTCACGCCGTCCGACCTCGAACTCGTGTCGCTGACGCAGGAGGAGATCGCCCGCGTCGAGCGGGTCAGCCCGGTGCCGGTCGCCGACGTCTGGTCGTTGTCGCCACTGCAGGAAGGCCTGTTCTTCCATTCCAGCTACAACTCCGACCGGGTCGACATCTACACGATCCAGGAGGCGATCGACTTCGATCACCGCCTGGACGCCGACCGGTTGCGGGCGGCGGTCTCCGCGCTGCTGCGCCGGATCCCAAGCCTCGGTGCCGGGTTCACCAGCGACGGGCTGCGCGGGCCGGTGCAGTTCGTGGCGGCCGAGGTCGACCCCCCGGTGTCCGAAGTGGACCTTTCGGCGCTGCCCGAAGACGAACAGCAGGAACGCCTCGACGCTTTGATGGCCGAGGACCGCGCGACGCGGTTCGACCTCGGTGCCCCGCCGCTGTTCCGGCTGAAGCTGGTGCGGCTCGGCGACGGACGCGACCGTGTCGTGCTGAACCGGCACCTGCTGCTCTGGGACGGCTGGTCCGCCTGGTTGTTCATCGAGCAGCTGTTCGCGCTGTACGACCTCGGCGGCGACGACCGCGCCCTGCCCGCCGCCGGGTCCTATATGGACTTCCTGCGCTGGCTGGACCGGCAGGACATCGAAGCGGCGACGAACGCGTGGCGCGAGGCGCTGTCCGGTCTCGCGGAGCCGACGGTCATCGGTCCGGAAGGCCGGGACCTGGCCCCGGCGACCCCGGTCAACCTGGACACCGTGCTCCCGCCCGAACTGGGCCTCGCGTTGCGTGAGCAGGCCAGAAGGCACGGCCTGACCGTCAACTCCGTGCTCAACGCCGCGTGGGGACTTGTCCTCTCGACCATGACCGGACGGACCGACGTCGTGTTCGGCGCCGCGGTCGCGGGCAGGCCCGCAGCCGTGCCCGACATCGAGAACACCATCGGCCTGTTCCTCAACACCGTGCCCACCAGGGTGCGGCTCGACGCGGCCGAATCCGTCCTGGACCTGGTGCGGCGCTTGCAGTCCGAGCGCATGGACCTGACTCCGTACGAGTTCATGAGCCTCGGTGTCCTGCAACGGGAAGCCGGGCATCGCGTCCTGTTCGACACGCTCTTCGTGCTGCGCAACGCCGACGGCGACGAACGGCGCGACGGTCTGCGTCACCGGCACGGCATCACCGGCCTGCTGAACATCGACGCCACGCACTACCCGTTGACGCTGGTGGTCACGCCGGGCGAGGAGATCCGGATCACGGTGTCCTACCGGGACGACGTGATCGACGCCGCCGAGGCCGCGTCGGTGCTGGACCGGTTCACGTCGCTGGTCGCGCAGATCGTCGACGACCCGGCGAAACCGGTCGCCGCGCTCGCTACGGTGTCCGCCGAGGACCGTGCCGCGCTGGAGGCGGGCTGGGCCGAGGCCGAGCATCCTGTCGTCGAGGACACGATCGCGGACCTGCTGGCCGTGCAGGCAGAGCGGACTCCGGACGCGACGGCCCTGGTGTTCGGTGAAGAGCAGCTGACCTACACCGAACTCGACGCGCGCATCAACCGGATGGCCCGTCTGCTGCTGGCGAAGGGCGCCGCACCGGAACAGGTGATCGCGCTCGGTCTGCCGCGGTCGATCGACATGGTCGTCGCGCTGTTCGCGGTGCTGCGGACCGGCGCGGCGTATCTGCCGCTGGAGCTCGACTACCCGGTCGAGCGACTCACGGTGATGCTGGAGGACGCCCGGCCACTGTGTTTGGTGTCCACGAAGGAGGTCTCGGCGACACTGCCTGATGACGTCCTTCGTGTGCTCGTCGACGACCACGAAGACAGGGCGTTCGGCGGCGGCCCGATCTCCGACGCCGAACGCCCGCTGTTCGCGCGCGGCCGCGCGGACCGCATGGAGCACCCGGCGTACGTCATCTACACGTCGGGCTCGACAGGAAAGCCCAAGGGTGTCGTCACGCCGTACCGTGGCCTGACGAACATGCAGCTCAACCATCAGGGCGCCATCTTCGCCCCGGCCATCGCGTCGGCGGGCGGACGGCGGCTGCGGATCGCCCACACCGTGTCGTTCGCCTTCGACATGTCGTGGGAAGAACTGCTGTGGCTCGTGGAAGGGCACGAAGTCCACGTCTGCGACGAGGAACTGCGCCGGGACGCACGGGCGCTCGTGGCGTACTGCGACGAGCACGAGGTCGACGTCGTCAACGTGACGCCGACGTACGCCCACCTGCTGATCGAGGAAGGACTGCTGGAAGGGCACCGGCCCGCGCTCGTCCTGCTCGGCGGCGAAGCGGTGTCCGAGTCGGTGTGGAACCGGCTGCGGGACACCGACGGGACGTACGGATACAACCTGTACGGCCCCACCGAATACACGATCAACACGCTCGGCGGCGGCACGACCGACAGCGACACCCCGACCGTCGGCAAGCCGATCTGGAACACGCGCGCCTACATCGTCGACGAGTGGCTCCGGCCGGTCCGCGACGGTGTCGCGGGTGAGCTCTACATCGCGGGCGAGGGCCTGGCCCGCGGCTACCTCGGCCGTCCGGGGCTGACCGCCGAACGGTTCGTCGCCGATCCGTTCGTGCCCGGTGGCGGGCGGATGTACCGCACCGGAGACCTGGTGCGACGCCGTCCGGACGGGAACATCGACTTCCTCGGCCGCACCGACGACCAGGTCAAGATCCGCGGCTACCGCGTCGAACTCGGCGAGATCGAGACCGCGCTCAGCCGGTACCCGGAGGTCGCGCAGGCCGCCGTTCTCGCGCGGCCCGACCCGTCGGCACCCGGCTTGCAGCGGCTCATCGGCTACGTCGTCCCGGCCGAACTGAGCGGGGACGCGCGCGCCGAGGCCGAAGCCGACCAGGTCGGCGAATGGCAGCAGATCTACTCCGACGAGTACACCGAGATCCCGACGGCCCTGTTCACCGAAGACTTCGCGGGCTGGGACTCCAGCTACGACGGCGAGCCGATCCCGCTGGAGCACATGCGGGAATGGCGGCGGGCGACCGTCGACCGCATCGCCGAACTGAAGCCCGAACGGGTGCTGGAAATCGGCGTCGGCACCGGTCTGCTCATGGGGCAGATCGCGCCGCTCGCGCGGGAGTACTGGGGTACGGACCTCGCCGCGCCGGTGATCGCGAAGCTGAACCGCGAACTGGAACGGGATCCGGAGCTGGCGGCCAAGGTCACCCTGCGCGCGCAGCCGGCGCACGTGTTCGACGGCCTGCCCACCGGCCGGTTCGACACGATCGTGATCAACTCCGTCATCCAGTACTTCCCGAGCGTCGACTACTTGACCGACGTCATCACGAAGGCGATCGGCCTGCTCGCGCCCGGCGGCGCGCTGTTCGTCGGCGACGTCCGGAACCTGCGGCTCGCCCGCGCCTTCCACACCGCGATCCAGCTCACCCGCGCCGACGCGACGTCCGACGTCGCGCAGGTGCGGCGCGCGATCGAACGCGGTGCCGCGCTGGAGAAGGAACTGCTGATCGACCCGGAATACTTCACCGCGCTCGCGCGGCGGTTCCCGGATGTCGCCGCGCAGGTCCGGATCAAACGGGCCCGGCTGCACAACGAGCTGAGCCGGTACCGCTACGACGCCGTCCTCGTGAAGGAACCGGCCGCGACGGTAACCGTCGCTCAGGCGCCCCGCGTGTCCTGGGACGACGTGGGTTCCCTTGCCGCGCTGAAGGACCACCTCTCCGGTGTGGAAACGCTACGGGTGAGCCGGATCCCGGACGCTCGGCAGGCGCCGGAGGTCGAGGCGACGCGTGCGCTGGACGCCGGTGCGCCGCTGATCGACGTCCTCGCGGTGTTCGGTTCTTCTCGTGGTGTGGAACCCGAGGACATGCACGAACTCGGCGACCGGCTCGGGTTCCGGGTGTACTGCACCTGGTCGGCCGAGGGCGCGTTCGAGGCCATCTTCGTCCACAAGGGACAGACAGAGGCGCTGGTCACCGATGTGCATCAGCCGGTCTCGGTCGGCACCAACCTGGCCAAGTACGCCACGAGCCCGACGGCGGCCCGAGGCGGCGGCGAACTGGTGCAGCGCCTGCGGGACAGGCTCAAGACGGAACTGCCGGACTACATGGTCCCGGCCGCCTTCGTCACGCTGGGCGCCCTGCCCCTGACCGACAACGGCAAGCTCAACACGCGGGCGCTCCCGGATGCCGAGCCGACGGTGCGGCTCGCCGAAAGCCGTCCGGCCGAGACCGCCGAGGAGGAGACGCTGTGCGCGCTCTTCGGCGAGGTCCTCGGCGTGGACGGGGTCGGCGTCGAGGACAACTTCTTCGATCTCGGCGGCCATTCCCTGCTCGCCACCCGGCTCATCAGCCGGGCCAGGACCGAACTCGGCGCCGAACTGGCCATCCGTGACCTGTTCGAGGCGCCGACGGTGGCCGAGCTGGCCGCACGCGCGGGCAGTGGCGACCCGGCGCGCCCGGCGGTGGTCCGCGCCGAGCGTCCCGACCGCATCCCGCTTTCGGCGGCCCAGCGCAGCCTTTGGCTCGTGGACCGGATGGAAGCGAACGCGGTCGCGTACAACTTCCCGCTGACCTTCCGCCTGCGTGGCGACCTGGACATCGAAGCGTTGCGCGCCGCGCTCGGCGACGTGCTCGGCAGACACGAGGTTCTACGGACCGTGCTCGCCGAGCACGACGGGGAGCCCTACCAGTGCGTTCTGGACGCGCCGGAGATCCCGTTCGCCGTCGAAGAGTGCGACGAGGAGGGCCTGGCCGCGCGGATCGCCGAACTCTCGCGGACGCCGTTCGACCTGGCGGCGGAAATCCCGGTCCGGCTGCGGGTCCTGCGCCTCGGCGAAGGCGACCACGTGATCTCGCTGGTCCTGCACCACAGCGCGACCGACGAATGGTCCGACCGGCCGTTCCTGGACGATCTGACCTCGGCCTACCGGGCGCGGCTGGCGGGTGAGGCTCCAGTGTGGACGGACCTCCCGGTGCAGTATGCCGACTTCGCGTTGTGGCAGAGGGACTTCCTCGACCAGCACGGAGCAGATCAAGTCGCTTACTGGGCCGAGTCCTTGCGCGGGGCGCCCGACGAGTTGGCCTTGCCGCTGGACCGCCCCCGGCTGCTCCAGCCGACGGGCAAGGGCGGAAAGGTCAAGTCCCCGCTCCCGGAGGACCTGTCGGCCGCGGTGCGCGACCTGGCGGCTAAGGCGGGTGCGAGCCCGTTCATGGTGCTTCAGGCGGCGGTGGCCGCCCTGCTGCACCGGACCGGTGCCGGGGACGACATCCCGTTGGGCGCTCCGATCGCCGGACGCACCGACGCGGCACTCGACGATCTCGTCGGATACTTCGTGAACACGCTGGTGCTGCGGACCGATCTTTCCGGCGAGCCGACCTTCGCGGCCTTGCTCGATCGGGTGCGAGAGGCGGATCTCGCCGCGTTCTCGCACGGCGACCTGCCGTTCGAGCGCGTGGTCGAGGAGCTGAACCCGCCGCGGGTGCCGGGGCGCAACCCGCTGTTCCAGGTGATGGTGGGCCACCACCGGCAGAGCGACGCGCACGACGTGCTCGGCCTGCCGGCCGAGTGGTTCGAGATGGACACCGGCATGGCGAAGTTCGACCTGCACTTCACGATGGTCGACGACGGGACCACCGCCACGCTGATGCTGGAGTACGCCGAGGATCTCACCGACGCGACGACGGCCGAGCGCTTGCTGGCCCGGCTGACGTCGCTGCTGGAGCAGGTCACGGCCGAACCGGAGCGGCCCGTCGCGGCGCTCGACGTCCTCGTCGGCGACGAACTCGCGCGGGTGACCGAATGGAACCGCACGGCTCACGAGGTCCCGGTCGCGACGCTGCCGGAGTTGTTCGAGGCGCAGGTGGCGCGGACTCCGGACGCTACCGCTGTGGTGTTCGAGGGCGCCGAGCTGTCGTACGCCGAGTTCGGCGCGCGGGCGAATCAGCTCGCGAGGTGGCTGGTCGAGCAGGGAGTGGGTGCGGAGTCGGTGGTGGCGGTGTCGCTGCCGCGGTCGCTCGACCTGGTCGTCGCTCTCTACGCGGTGCACAAGGCTGGTGGCGCTTACCTGCCGGTCGACCGCGACTATCCGGCCGACCGCATTGCGTTCATGCTCGAAGACGCCGCCCCTGCGGTCGTTCTCGACGAGCTGCCCGCTTTGGATGGCTACTCCGGTGAGAATCTGGGCCGGGTCGTGGATCCGTCGTCTCCGGCGTACGTGATCTACACGTCCGGCTCGACCGGTCGCCCCAAAGGTGTGGTGGTGCCGCATTCCGGCATCGTGAACCGGTTGTTGTGGATGCAGGACGAGTACGGTCTCGCCGCCGATGATCGGGTGTTGCAGAAGACGCCGTCGAGTTTCGACGTGTCGGTGTGGGAGTTCTTCTGGCCGTTGATCACCGGCGCGACGCTGGTGGTCGCCAAACCCGAGGGGCACAAGGATCCGGCGTACCTCGCCGAGCTGATCCGCACCGCCCGGATCACGACCGTCCACTTCGTCCCGTCGATGCTGGCGCTGTTCCTGGAAACCGCCGAATGTACTGGCCTGCGGCGCGTGATCTGCAGTGGCGAGGCGTTGCCGTCGAAGTTGGCCGCCCGTGTGGATGTCCCGCTGTACAACCTCTACGGCCCGACCGAGGCGTCTGTCGACGTGACGGCCTGGCGGGCCCGTGCCGAAACGACACCGTCCGTCCCGATCGGACGTCCGGTCTGGAACACGCGGACGTATGTGCTGGACGCGCGGCTGAACCCGGTCCCGCCAGGGGTCCCCGGTGAGCTCTACCTCGCCGGCGTGCAGCTCGCTCGCGGGTACCTGGCCAGGCCGGGGCTGACCGCCGAGCGGTTCGTCGCCGACCCGTTCGGCGGCCCGGGTGAGCGCATGTACCGCACCGGGGACCTCGCGCGCTGGTCGGAAGACGGCGTTCTGGAGTTCCTGGGCCGGGTCGACGACCAGGTCAAGATTCGCGGCTTCCGGGTCGAACTCGGCGAGGTCGAAGCCGCCTTGACCGCGTTCGTCACGCGCGCCGTGGTCGTCGCTCGCGAAGACCGGCTGGTGGCCTACGTCGTCGGCTCGGTCGAAGGCCTGCGGGAGAAGGTGGCGGCGAAGCTGCCGGAGCACATGGTGCCGTCGGCGTTCGTCGTGCTCGACGAGATCCCGCTGACCCCGAACGGCAAACTCGACCGCAAGGCCCTGCCCGCGCCGGAGTTCGCGACCAGCGAAGGCCGCGAGCCCCGGAACGCGCGGGAAGAGGCCCTGTGCGCGCTGTTCGCCGACGTGCTCGGTGTCGAGCGGGTCGGGATTGACGACGGGTTCTTCACGCTCGGCGGGCATTCGCTGCTGGTGATGCGCCTGGTCAGCCGGATCTCGGCGAGTCTCGGCGCCACGGTCTCGGTCCGCGACGTCTTCGACGCCCCGACCGTCGCCGCGCTGGCCGAACGGCTCGCGGACCCGTCCACGCAGCCGGTCCTGAGCGCCGGGAAGCGGCCGGACGTCCTGCCGCTTTCGCCCGCGCAGCGACGGTTGTGGTTCCTGTACCGGCTCGAAGGGACCACGGCCACCTACAACATCCCGCTCGCCTGGCGCCTGCACGGCGAACTGGACGTGGACGCGCTGCGCGCGGCTATCGGCGACCTCGTCGAGCGGCACGAACCACTCCGGACCGTGTTCGTCGAAGAAGGTGGCGTCGCGGCGCAGCGGATCCTGTCCGACGCGCGACCGGAGGTCCGTTTCGAGGCGGCCGGAGACCTTCCGGCGCAGTTGTCCGCCGAGGCAGGGCGAGGTTTCGCGCTCGACGAGGAACTTCCGATCCGAGCAACGGTCTTCGCGGTGTCGCCACGGGAGCACGTCCTGTCGCTGGTGATCCACCACGTGGCGACGGACGAGTGGTCACAAGGGCCGCTGATGGCGGATCTCGCCACGGCGTACGAAGCTCGCCTGGCCGGGGATGCGCCACAGTGGACGGAACTGCCCGTCCAGTACGCGGATTACGCCTTGTGGCAACGGGAACTGCTCGACTCGACGGCACCCGCGCACCTCGACTTCTGGCGGGAGGCGCTGGCAGACCTGCCGGACGAACTGGCCTTGCCCGCGGACCGGCCGCGGCCTGCCGAGTCGAGCCACAGCGGCGGTCTCGTCACCTTCCCGATCGGCGGCGGGCTCACCGAACGCCTGCGTGCGGTCGCTCGGCGGTACGACGTCAGCATGTTCATGCTGGCGCAGGCCGCGGTCGCGGCGCTGCTGCACCGGCTCGGCGCAGGAGACGACATCCCGCTCGGCGCACCGAGTTCCGGCCGTGTCGACGAGCGGCTGGAGCCGCTGATCGGCTTCTTCGTGAACTCGCTGGTGCTGCGCACCGACCTGTCCGGCGACCCGGCGTTCGGCGACCTGCTTTCACGGGTGCGGGCGACCGACCTCGCCGCCTTCGAACACCAGGACCTGCCGTTCGAGCGCCTGGTCGACGCGGTCAACCCGGAACGTTCGCTGGCCAGGCATCCGTTGTTCCAGGTGATGGTGGTCTACCTGCCCGAAGCCGAGGACGGGCTGAAGCTGCCCGGGCTCAGTGCCGTCCAGGAGGACTTCGCGCAGGGCGTCGCCAAGTTCGACCTCGAGTTCGGGTTCCTGGAGAACGGCGACGGGATCTCGGGCGCCATCGAGTACAGCGCCGATCTGTTCGACCACGCCACGGCCGAATCGTTCGCGCGGCGGCTAGTCGCCGTTCTGGAGCAGGTGGCCGCCGATCCAGCGATCCCAGTCGGCGAGCTCGACGTCCTCGGCGAGGACGAGCGTGACCAGCTCCGGCGCTGGAACGACACCGCGCACGACGTCCCGGCGACCACCCTGCCGGAGTTGTTCGAGGCGCAGGTGGCACGGACGCCGGACGCTACGGCTGTGGTGTTCGAGGGCTCCGAGCTGTCGTATGCCGAGTTCGACGCGCGGGCGAATCAGCTCGCGAGGTGGCTGGTCGAGCAGGGTGTGGGTGCCGAGTCGGTGGTGGCGGTGTCGCTGCCGCGGTCGCTCGATCTCGTGGTCGCGCTGTACGCCGTGCACAAGGCGGGCGGGGCGTATCTGCCGCTCGACACGGACTATCCGGCCGACCGGCTGGCGTTCATGCTCGATGACGCGGCACCCGCGGTCGTTCTCGATGAGCTGCCCGCGCTGGACGGGTATTCCGGTGAGAGTCTGGGCCGGGTCGTGGATCCGTCGTCTCCGGCGTACGTCATCTACACATCTGGTTCGACCGGTCGCCCCAAGGGTGTCGTGGTGCCTCACGAGGGCATCGTGAACCGCCTGCTGTGGATGCAGGACGAGTACGGTCTCGCCGCGGACGACCGCGTGTTGCAGAAGACACCGTCGAGTTTC
Source organism: Amycolatopsis sp. NPDC057786 (assembly GCF_042797905.1). Classification (NCBI taxonomy): domain Bacteria; kingdom Bacillati; phylum Actinomycetota; class Actinomycetes; order Pseudonocardiales; family Pseudonocardiaceae; genus Amycolatopsis; species Amycolatopsis sp. NPDC057786. The sequence goes on along the minus strand of NZ_JBHVKW010000048.1, from coordinate 33,561 downwards.
GACGTGTCGGTGTGGGAGTTCTTCTGGCCGCTGATCACCGGCGCGACGCTGGTGGTCGCCAAACCGGACGGCCACCGCGACCCGGCGTATCTCGAAGCACTGATCCGGGACCAGCGGATCACGACCCTGCACTTCGTCCCGTCGATGTTGGAGGCGTTCCTCGCCGAAGAGCCGGAGTGGCACGCCGTCCGCCGCGTTCTGTGCAGTGGCGAGGCGCTGCAGCCGGAACTGGCGGCTCGCGTGGACGTCCCGCTGCACAACCTCTACGGGCCGACAGAGGCTTCGGTGGACGTGACCTCGTGGGCGGTCGTCGATGACACTGTCCCTATTGGACGTCCGGTGTGGAACACCCAGGTCCACGTGCTCGACGCCCGGCTCCGGCCGGTGCCGCCGGGCGTGGCGGGGGAGCTGTACCTGGCGGGCGCGCAGCTCGCGCGCGGCTATCTCGGCCGGACCGGGCTGACCGCCGAGCGGTTCGTGGCGAACCCGTTCGCGGCCGGGGAGAGGATGTACCGCACGGGCGATCTCGCGCGGTGGCGGGCGGACGGCGCGCTCGACTATCTCGGCCGAGCCGACGACCAGGTCAAACTGCGCGGCTTCCGGATCGAGCTGGGCGAGATCGAGTCCGTGCTCTCCGCCCGCGTGGTCCTGCGCGACGGCAGGCTCGTCGCGTACCTGGCGGGGGAGGCGGACGTCGAAGAAGCCCGGCGGCTGGCCGAGGCCACACTGCCGGAGTACATGGTGCCGTCGGCGTTCGTGGTGCTGGACGCGTTCCCGTTGACACCCAACGGGAAGCTCGACCGCAAGGCGCTGCCCGCCCCGGACTTCTCCGGCGAGGTCACCGGCGATGCCCCGCGCACACCGCGCGAGGAACTGCTCGCGTCGCTCGTCGCCGGTGTGCTCGGGCTGGACAAGGTGGGTATCCACGACGATTTCTTCCGTCTCGGCGGCGACAGCATCGTCGCGATGCAGCTGGTCGGCCGCGTGCGGAGCGCCGGGCTGCTCCTGAGCCCGCGTGACGTCTTCCGGCACCGGACCGTCGCGGCCTTGGCCGAGGTGAGCTCGGTGCGGCTCGACGCGCCCACCTCCAGGAAGCCGTTGGTGGAGCTCGATCCTGCCGAGCGCGCGGAAATCCTCGACGTCGCGCCGGACACGGCCGAGGTGTGGCCGCTGACGCCGTTGCAGGCCGGACTGCTCTTCCACGCGACGATGGACGACGACGGACCCGACGTCTACACCGTCCAGGTGTCGTTCGATCTCGACGGGCCGCTCGATCCGGTCCGCCTGCGTGACGCCGCGCAGAAGCTCATGGACCGGAACGCCGTCCTGCGCACGGGCTATCGGTATCTCGCGTCCGGCCGTCCGGTCGCGCTGGTGGCGCGCTCGGTCACCGTTCCGTGGCGTTTCGTCGCTTCGGCGGATGATGTCGAGGTGGAGCTGGCCCACGACCGGCGCCGCTTCGACCCGGCCACCGCGCCGCTGCTGCGTTTCCTGCTCCTGGCCCTGCCGGACGGGCGGCACCGGCTGGTGTTCACCCACCAGCATGTCCTGCTCGACGGGTGGTCGGTGCCGCAGCTGTTCGCCGAGCTATCCCAGCTGTACGCCGGCGCCGACCTGGCGCCCGCGTGGCAGTTCCGCGACCATCTCGGCTGGCTCGGGGAGCAGGACCGGGAGGCGGCGGAAGTCGCGTGGCGGCAGGCACTCGACGGTCTGACCGAGCCGACGCATCTCGTCCCGCACGACCCGCAGCGGGTCCCGGCCCTGCCGGAGCGGTTGTCGCTGGAGCTGCCGGAGCAGGCGACCGAGGCACTGTCCACTGTGGCCCGCTCGCGTGGTCTGACGCTGAACACGCTCGTCCAGACCGCGTGGAGCATCGTGCTCGGCAGGCTGACCGGCCGGTCGGACGTCGTGTTCGGCGCGACGGTCGCCGGGCGCCCGCCCGAACTGGCCGGGGTCGAGCGGATGATCGGCCTGTTCATCACCACGATCCCGGTGCGGATCGCGCTCGACCCGGCCGAGAAGCTGGGCGACCTGCTCGACCGGGTCCAGGACGAGCAGTCCGGCTTGCTGGCGCACCAGCACTTCGGGCTCGCCGACATCCAGCGTGGGGCCGGGCTGGGGGAGCTGTTCGACACGCTGATGGTGTTCGAGAGCTACCCCGGCGCGGACGAGGACGAGACCGGTGCCGGGTTACGCGGGGAGATCGTGCGCCACGAGGACTCCACGCACTATCCGCTCACCTGGGCGGTGGAACCCGGCACACGGCTGAAGCTCACCGCCGAGTACCGCTCCGACCTGTTCGACGCCGGCCTGCCGGAACGGCTTCTCCCCGCGATGGAACGCGTGCTCGCCGCGATGGTGTCCGATGTGGACGTTCCGGTCGGCAGGGTGGGCATTCTGGCCGAGGCCGACCTCGACCTGATCGTGCGGGAGTGGAACGACACGGCGCTCGCCGTCGAACCGTCCACTGTGGCCGGTCTGTTCGAAGACCAGGTGCGGCGTTCGCCTGACGCGACGGCGGTGGTGTCGGGCGAGGTCGCCTTGACCTTCACCGAACTCAACGAGCGTGCGAACCGGCTCGCCAGGGCCTTGGTCGCCCACGGCGTGGGGCCCGAGGACTTCGTCGCGTTGGCGTTGCCGCGTTCGGCGGACGTGCTGCGGACGATCCTCGCGGTCCACAAGGCGGGGGCGGCGTACCTGCCGCTCGACCCGGACTATCCCGCCGAGCGGCTGGCCGCGATGCTCGCCGACGCGCGGCCCAAGGTGATCCTGACCGAGCCCGAGCTGCTGGAGTCGTTGCCGCGGACCGAGATCGAGACCCTGGTGCTGTGCGCGCTCGTCACCGAGGACCGGCAGGCGCACGACCTGACCGATCGTGACCGGGTCCGCCCGCTCGACCCGGAACACCCCGCGTACGTGATCTACACGTCCGGCTCGACCGGGACACCCAAGGGGGTCGTCGTCCCGCATCGCGGCGTGGTGAACCTGTTCCACAGTCACCGCGTCACCCTGCACCGGCCCGCGGTCGAGGCCACCGGAAAGCCGCACCTGCGGGTGGGACACGCGTGGTCGTTCTCCTTCGACGCCTCTTGGCAGCCGCAGCTGTGGCTGCTCGACGGGCACGCCGTGCACGTCGTGGACGAGGAAACCCGGCGCGATCCCGAACTGCTGGCCGCGATGATCGAACGAGACGGCTTCGATTTCATCGAGGTCACACCGTCGTTCTTCGCGCAGATGGCGGACGCGGGGCTGCTCGACGGCGACCGGTGTCCGCTCGCCGTGATCGGTGTCGGCGGCGAGGCGGTACCCGAGAGCCTGTGGCACCGTTTGGCCACTTTGGACGGAACCGAGGCCTTCAATCTGTACGGGCCCACCGAGTCCACAGTGGACGCACTGGTCGCGAGGATCGGCGACAGCGAGAAGCCGCTGGTCGGCAGGCCGGTCGCGAACACCCGCGCCTACGTGCTGGACGCGGCACTCCGGCCGGTGCCGCCCGGAGTCACGGGGGAGCTGTACCTCGCCGGTTCCGGGCTTGCCCGGGGATACCTCGGTCGGGCGGCGCTGACGTCGGAGCGGTTCGTGGCGGATCCGTTCGGCCCGGCGGGAGCCCGGATGTACCGGACCGGCGACCTCGCCCGCTGGACCGCGGACGGGCGGCTGGACTTCGGCGGGCGCGCCGACGACCAGGCGAAGATCCGCGGGTTCCGGGTCGAGCCCGGCGAGGTCGAGGCCGTGCTCGAACGGCACGAGGACGTCGCGCAGGCCGTCGTCCTGGTGCGTGAGGATCGCCCGCGGGTCAAGCAACTGGTGGCATACGTCGTTTCGGCCGCGGACCGCGAGGAGTTGCGGCGGTTCGCTGCCGAGGCGCTACCGGATTACATGGTGCCGTCGGCGTTCGTCTCGCTCGACGCGCTTCCCGTGCTGTCCAACGGAAAGCTGGACCGCCGGGCGCTGCCCGCGCCGGACTACACGGAGCTGGCGGGCGGCCGGGCACCCGAAACCGCACGGGAGAGGGCGCTGTGCGCGCTCTTCGCGGAAGTGCTCGACGTGCCGGAACTCGGCGCCGACGACGACTTCTTCGCCCTCGGCGGGGACAGCATCGTCGCGATGCGGCTGGTCAGTCGCGCTCGCGCGGCCGGGCTGAAGATCACCCCGCACGACGTGTTCGCACGCCGGACGGTCGAGGCGCTGGCCGAGGTGGCCGAGAGCATCGAGGACGACGGCACGGTCGCGCTCACCCCGATCATGCACGCGCTCCGTGAACTCGGCGGCCCGATCGACGGGTATCACCAGGCGGCGTTGCTGCGGACACCGTCCGGGATGACCGGTGACCAGCTGAAGACCGTGCTCGGCGCGGTCGTGGCGCGGCACGACATGCTGCGCGCACGGCTCGACCGGTCGGTGGACGGCTGGGCACTCCGGATGCCCGAATCCGCCGATGTCCGCATCGAACGCGTCGAGGTCGAAGGTGATCTGTTCGCTCTCATCGAGCGGCACGCGGAGCCGACCCGTGCCCGGCTGGACCCGGACGGCGGCGTGATGCTGAGTGCGACGTGGTTCGACGCGGGACCGTCGGAGCCCGGACGGTTGCTGCTGATGATCCATCATCTCGCCGTCGACGGTGTGTCGTGGCGGATCCTGTTGCCGGATCTCGCTTCCGCCTGGGACGCGGTCGCGGTCGGCGGGGCGCCGGAACTGTCCCCTGTGGACACCTCGTTCCGGCGATGGTCACGTGCTCTGTCCACACAGGACAGGACTGGTGAGCTGGATCGCTGGAAGTCGGTGCTGGGCGGCGGGGATCCGATCCCGCTGGACCGGCCGCTCGACCCCGTGCGGGACGTGGCGGTGACCGTGAGGAAGGTGTCGCTGACCTTGCCCGCCGAGCGGACGGCCCCGCTGCTGTCCCGTGCGACCATCAACGACGTCCTGCTCGCGGGTCTCGCCCTCGCCGTCGCCCGGTGGCGCCGGGACGGGGGACGGGCGGTGCTGGTCGACGTCGAGGGGCACGGCCGCGAAGAGGAACTCGCTGGTGGCGCGGATCTTTCGCGGACGGTCGGCTGGTTCACCAGCGTCGTCCCGGTGTGCCTGGATCTGGGTGACCTCGACGTCGACGACGCGTTCGCCGGCGGTGCCGCCGCCGGGGAGGCACTCGAACGGGTCCGGGCGCATCTCGACGGGCTTCCGGACGGCGGTATCGGACACGGTCTGCTCCGCTACCTCGACCCGCGCACCGGCCCTGAACTGGCGAAGTTCCCGACGCCGCAGATCGAGTTCAACTACCTCGGCCGGATCGGTGTCCCCGAGGCGACCGACTGGTCGTACGCCGCGGAGGCGGAGGCGGCCGAACTCGGCCCTGACGACGGGATGCCGGTCTCGCACGCGCTGACGGTAAACGTCGTCACCGAGGACCGCCCCGGCGGCCCCGAACTGGCCGCACACTGGTCCTGGCCGGAGGCCGTGCTCACCGAAGACTCGGTGCGGGAACTCGCGGAAGGCTGGTTCCTCGCACTGGACGCACTCATCCGCCGGGCTGATTCACCGGCCACGAAGAAGGAGAACAAGGAATGACGAACCCGTTCGAGAACCCCGACGGCACGTACCTGGTGCTGGTCAACGACGAGGGCCAGCACAGTCTGTGGCCCGAGTTCGTCGAGGTCCCGGCGGGCTGGACCACGAAGTTCGGCCCCGCTTCGCGTCCGGAGTGCCTCGAGTACGTCGAGACCAACTGGACGGACCTGCGGCCCGCTTCGCTCGTCAAGGCCATGGAGTCCTGAGCCGCTTCGGTCCGTGAAGGCCTCCTTGTCGCTCAAGGGGGTCTTCACGGACTTGCGTTGTTCAGAATTCGGCCATAAAACGTGAGTAGCGTTCGGATTATGGATCGAAGAGCGTTCATGGTGACCGCCGGTGGTGCGGCGGCAGGGGTAGCGATGCTGCCAGCTCAGGCGGAGGCGCAAGGGAAGTGGGGCCCGCACGGGCCGGTGGTCCGCTTCAACGTCCTCAGCGACATTCAAGGCGACCTCACCGATTTCGGCAAGGCGCTCGACGACCTGCACGCGATCAACCCAGGCAGCGCCGGGCTCGGCATCGCGGGCGACCTCACCCCGCGCGGTTACGACTTCGAGTACGCCCAGCTTCGCTCGACCTTCGACAAGCATCCGCATTCGCGCGAGGTCGCGTGGGCCATCGGCAACCACGAGTTCTACGTCCCGAAGTGGCGGGATCCCGACACTCTCGCCCAGGAGACCTGGCCCAACGGGACGACCGAAGATTCCCTTTTCCGCAGCTTCTACCGGTTCGCGGGTCGCAACACCGTCTACCACGAGACGTCGTTCGGCGGCGTTCCGGTGCTCTGCCTCGGCACCGAGCGATACGCGAAGTACCACGACCCCAAGCTGTGGGACGAGGTCTGGATGAGCGACCGCCAGTTCACCTGGCTCGAACAACGCCTCCGATACTGGTCGACCCGGCGCAGCCCGGTGATGGTGCTGACGCATCATCCGTTACCCAACACCGTTTCCGGCACGCACAACAAGCTCTACCGGTCCGACTACCTCCAGCCCGACAGGCTGCTTTCGATCCTCGGCCGACACCGGGACGTGTTCCTCTTTTCCGGGCACACGCACTGGGATCTGAACCTGTCGGACTGGGTGGTCCGCCGCGTGGTGCCGGGTACCGGCAATCTCGAAGGGTTCACCGTCGTCAACACCGCCGCCGTGCAGACCGGCTGGACGGATGACGGCAAGGGCGGGGAAGTGTCCCTCGGCGGCGCGTTCAACCAGGGGCTGCAGGTGGAGGTCTCGCCGTTCTCGGTGGTCATCAAGGCACGGGACTTCACCACCAAGACCTGGCTGAAGCAGATCACCGTTCCGCTGCACAACTCCTGGGGATTTCCGCACTGAGAGGCGCACCACCTCGAAGTACGTGAAGGCCCCCTTCACCGCGCCAGGCGCAAGGAAGGGGGCCTTCAGGTACTCGGGCGGGAACCGGCTCAGTTGGCCGGCTTGACCTCGGTCGTCGGGTCACCGTCGACCGCGGCGGCGAGCTGCGGGACGATCCGGTCGATCACGTACGGCAGGCTCAGCACGGTCACAAAGGACACCGCGCTGCCATAAGTGCCTTCGTTCTCGATGAAGACCTCGCGCTTCTCCTTCGACACCTTCAGACCGGTGTAGAGCGCGTCCTTGCCGAGGATCTCCTGCGCCTTGGCCGGGGTGTCGATGAGCCACACGAGCGCGTCGCGGTCGAGCAGGTCGGTCCGCTCGGCGCTGAGGCTCTTGCCGAACTTGTCACCGATGACGGCGTCGAGGTCGGCGGGCAGCTTGAAACCGAGCGATTCGAGGATATGCGAGCGCCCGTCCTGGCTGCCGTAGACGAAGTAGCCTTCGTAGGTCGACGCCATCAGCGCCGACTTGCCCGCGAACTCCGGATGGTCCTTGCGGGCCTGGGCGAACTTGTCCTCGACACCTTTGACCAGTTCGTTCGCCTTGGTGGAGCGGCCGACGGCCTGGCCGACCTTCTTGGTCGCCTCGTTCCACGGGATGCCGTAGTCGTTGTACTCCTTCGGCTGCGCGACGACCGGGACACCGATCTGGCTCAGCTTGTCGTACTGCTCCTTGGTGAGCCCGGAGTACAGCGCGATGATCAGATCCGGCTTCAGCGCGGCGATCTTCTCGTACTGCGGACCGTCCACGTCCTTGAGGACCTCGGGCAGCGCGGCGCCGGCGAGCTTGTCGGTCGCCCACGGGCCGATGGTGCCGGGGAACTTGCCGAGCCACTCGGTGACACCGACCGGGACCACTCCGAGCGCCAGCAGCGCGTCCTGCTCGGTCAGGCCGACCGTGACGACGCGCTTGGGCTCCTGCGTGATGGTGGTGCTGCCGTACTTGTGCTCGATCGTGGTCGGGAACGCGTTCGCGTCGACCGCGGAGCCGGCGGAGTTCTGCGCGGCCGGGGTGGCCGACTCGCCGCCTCCTCCGCACGCGGTGAGCGAGGCTGCCAGCACCAGGGTCGACGCCAGCAGGCCGGCGGTCTTCAGGCGCCCGCGCACGGCGGAGAGGGTGGGGATTCGGGCCATCGTCCGTCCTTCGTGATCGGCTGTCCGGCGGAATGCCGGATTAATCGAGGATCAGGTTTGGCTAACCTAAGACGCCGACCGCTCGATTGCAACCGGTGACGGTGCGTCCCGGGTCACGTCTGTGAACGGTTGTCCGACCAGGCCGCCCAAAGCGTTGCGTATTGACCGCCGGAGGCCACGAGTTCGTCGTGCGTCCCGCTTTCCACGATCACGCCCGCGTCGAGCACGACGACGCGGTCCGACGCGGCCGCCTGGGTCAGCCGGTGCGCGACGACCAGACCGGTCCGGCCCTCCAGCGCGGCGGCCGCGGCGGCTTCGAGGGTCTTCGCGCCCGCGCTCCCGGCCTCGGCGGTCGCCTCGTCGAGGATCGCGATCGGCGGATCGGCGAGCACCAGCCTCGCCAGCGCCAGCTGCTGCGACTGGGTGACGGTCAGCTGATGCCCGCCCTCGCCGACCACGGTCGCGAGCCCGTCGCTCAGCGCCTCCGCCCAGCCGCGCGCGCCGACCTTTTCCAGTGCCGCCAACAGTTCCGCTTCGGTCGCGCCGGGACGAGCGAGGCGGAGGTCGTCCGCCAGCGAACCGGCGAAGACGTGCACCTCCTGGCTGATCAGCGCGACCGCCAGCCGCGTGGCGGACGGCCCGAGCTCGTCGAGCGGCACCCCGCCGACGGAGATCGTCCCCGAACCCGGGGTGTGGATCCCGGCGATCAGCTTGGCCAGCGTCGTCTTGCCCGCCCCGCTCGCGCCGACCAGCGCGACCCGTTCGCCGGGGGAGATGCTGAGGTCGACGTCCCGCAGTACCGGATGACCGTCCACATAGGAATGGGAGATCCCCGCCGCCTTCACCGAGGCGTCGACGGGTTTCGCCGGCCGTTCGGGTTCGCGCGGCGCGGGCAGATCGGCGACACCGATCAGCCGGGCGAGGCTCGCGGCGGCCGCCTGCGCGTCGTCCACCAGCGCCAGCGCGCTGTTGATCGGACCGAAGAGGCTGTGGAAGTACAACGCCGCTGCGGTCGCCGCGCCGACGGTCACGGCGTCGGCGCCCACCAACAGGAAACCGGCGGCGAGCACGGCCGAGAGACCGACGAACTCGGCGAGGTTGAGCCGGGCGAAGAACCTCGTCATCAGCCGCACACCGCGCAGCATCAGGTCCATCGCGCCCTCGGACCGCTGCCGGACGCGCTCCACGTGGGCGTCGGCGAGCCGGAACGCGCGGACGGTCTTCGCGCCGCCGATCGTGTCGAGTAGTTGCTGCTGCTGCGAACCCGTCGCGATCCGCTGCTTCGCGTACAACGGCACGGCGTTGCGGACGTACCAGCGCACGGTGTGCAGCTGGATCGGTGTCGCGAGCAGCGCGGCCAGGAGGAACCGCCAGTCGAGAACGGCGAGCGCGCCGAGGGTCAGCACGATCGTCAGCACCGAGCGGCCCAGTTCGGGCAGGGCTTCGCGGACCGCCCTCGCGACCACGGTGACGTCGTTGGTGACGCGGGCGGTCAGGTCGCCCGAGCCCGCGCGTTCGACCTGCTCCAGCGGGAGCCCCAGGGCCCGGTCGACGAACCGTTCGCGGAGTTCCGCGAGCAGTGTTTCGCCGAGCTTGGCGGTGAGCGAGACGCCCAGCGCCGTCGCGATGGCCTGAGCGACGGCGACCAGGACCAGTGCCACCACGGGCGTGGTCAGCTCGGTCGCCGGCCGTTTCTCGATGACCAGGTCGACGATGTGGCCGAGCAGCCGGGCGGTGAGCAGCCCGATCGCGGTCGCGCCGACGAGCATCGCGAGCGCGCCGACGGCTCGGGCCTTCGAGGTGCGGAGCAGTTCGCCGAGGACCGCGCGGATCCGCTTGCCGTCGGCGGTCGGGAGGAGTTCGCGGGTCATGACAGCACCGCCGCGCGGTAGTCGGCTCGATCGCGGGCGAGTTCGGCGTGGCCGCCCTCGCCGGTGATCCGGCCGCCGTCGAGGACGACGACGCGGTCCGCCACGGCGAGCAGGGCGGGGCTCGTGGTCACCAGGATCGTGGTCCGTCCTCTTCGTAGCCGGGCGAGCCCGGTGGCGATCTTCGCCTCGGTCACCGTGTCGACCGCCGTCGTCGGGTCGTGGACGACGAGCACCGGCGCGTCCGCGGCGAGCGCGCGGGCGAGCGCGACACGCTGCCGCTGCCCGCCGGAGAGGGAACGTCCGCGTTCGGTGATCGCGGTCGCGGTGCCGTCCGGCAGGGCCGCCGCGACCTCGTCCGCGGCCGACGCGGCCAGCGCCTCGTCGGCGGAACGGCCGTCCGCGTGGACGTTTTCCGCCAGCGACCCTTCGAACAGGTCCGCGTCGTGCGCGGCGACCAGGACGACCTCCCGTACCCGTTCGGGGTCCACAGTGGACAGATCGACGCCGTCGACGTGGACCTTGCCCTCGGCCGGATCTCCCGCGCGGCCGAGGCAGTCGAGCAGATCCGTCGCGGCGGCCGGATCCGCGGCGACGACGCCGATCAGCTGCCCGGCGGGGATGTCGAGGTCGAGGTCGCGGAGGCTGCCGTACGAGACCTCGGTGAGCCGGACGTTCCCGACGGCGGGCGACGGGAGTTCGCCGTCACCCGGTTCGACCGTCACCGGCGTGGTCAGCAGGTCGGCAACCCGGGACGCCGACGCGCGGCCCTGCGCCAGTTCGCCGTTGACCCACGAGAAGATCAGGAACGGGGTGAGCAGGAACTGGGCCAGCCCCACCGCGGCGATGAGGTCGCCGACGCTGATCGAGCCCGACGACGCGAGATTTCCGCCGACGAGGGCGACGATCGCGATGAAGACGCCGGTCAGCGCGAGTACCGCGCCGTCGTGCCAGGCCTTTGCCCGCGCGGCGCGCAAGGTCGCCTTGAGCGAGTCCTGGCTCGTGTCGCGATAGCGGGCGACCGCGGCGGGTTCGGCGCCGATGCCCTTGAGTACCCGTAGGCCGGACACCAGGTCCGTGGCGACGCCCGAGGCGTGCGCGGACCGTTCCTGTTCGGCTTCGCAGCGGCGCTCCAGCGGCTTGCCGATCAGATGCGCGAGGTACAGGAGCGGGGGCGTGCCCAGAAGCACGAGGAGCCCCAGCGGGAGCGAGATGCGCAGGAGGGCGACGGCGCTGACCAGGACCCCGGCGAGCGCGGCGATCCCGAACGGCAGCGCCGCGTTCACCACCCCGACGCGCTGCGCGTCGCTGGTGCCGATGTTGACCAGTTCACCCGCGAGCTTGCCCTTGTCGGCGCCGCCGCCGGGATGGAGGACCCGCCGGCTGATCGCGATGCGGAGGTCGTGTGCCGCCCGCAGCGACGCGCCTTCCGCGGCGCGCGCGGCGAACCGGTAGCTGTAGGACAGTCCCGCGAAGATCACGCCGAGCACGGCGAGCCAGAACACGAGCGTGCCCACCGAGCCGCCGTCGACCGCCTGATCGATCACCACGCCGATGATCACCGGGACGAGCGCTTCACCGCCCTGGTGCCCGGCCGCGAGCACGGACGCGAGCGTGACCTGCCGTCGCTGCCCGGAAATCGCCTGCCGCAGGACACTCCGGCTGGTGGTGGCCGTTGCGGTCACCGGCGCCTCCGTTCGTGGTGGGGAAGGTAAGGCTAGTCTAAGTAGGTAGCTCGTTGAGGTGAACTCCGGCGTTCGGTTAGCCTCGCCTCACTCGAAGGAGGTTCCGTGGTCGTCACCGAACGCCCGCCCGCTGCGGCGTCCCCGCCCAGCGCGGCGGCACGGACGTTCCGCGCCGGCGGTCTGGTGATCGGGCTCGCCCTGCTGGCGCTGGTGTTCCTGCTCAGTATCTGGGTGGGGTCGAAGAGCATCCCGTTCACCTCGACCTGGTCGGTGCTGTGGCACAACGACGGCTCGACCGAGGCGGTGATCATCCACGACCTCCGCATCCCGCGGACCCTGCTGGGCGTCGTCGTCGGCGTCGCGCTCGGCCTGGCGGGCGCGGTGATGCAGGCGCTCACCCGGAACCCGCTCGCCGATCCCGGCCTGCTCGGGGTCAACACCGGCGCGGCGGCCGCGGTCGTCTCGGGCATCGCGTTCGTCGGGGTCACCGGCGTGCTCGGCTACATCTGGTTCGCCTTCGCCGGGGCGGCGATCGCCTCGGTCGTGGTGTACGTGCTCGGCTCCGCGGGACGCAGCGCCACGCCGGACCGGCTCGTGCTCGCCGGTTCGGCCGTCATGGCCGTGCTCCAGGCCTACATCGTCGGGATCCTGCTGCTGATGCCCGAGACGTTCAACCAGTTCCGCTTCTGGAACGTCGGTTCGCTCAGCGGCCGGAAATGGGACGTGTTCTGGCAGATCTCGCCGTTCGTGGCGGCCGGCGCGATCATCGCGCTGCTGCTGGCCCGCCCGCTCAACGTCCTCGCGCTCGGCGACCAGACCGGCAAGGCACTCGGCGCCCACGTCGGCCGCACCCGGGTGCTGGGCGCGATCGTGGTGACCTTGCTCTGCGGCGCGGGTACCGCGGCCATCGGGCCGGTCATCTTCCTCGGGCTCGCCGTGCCGCACGCCGCGCGGATGCTGGTCGGCCCGGATCAACGCTGGGTCCTGCCGTACTCGATGCTGCTCGCGCCGATCGCGCTGATCGGCGCCGACGTCGTCGGCCGCGTGCTGAACCCGCCGGAGGAACTGCAGGCGGGCATCGTCGTCGCGTTCCTCGGCGCGCCGGTGTTCATCGCGCTCTGCCGCCGCAGGAAGCTGGCCAGGCTGTGACCGCGGTCAAGTGGTCACCATCGGAAGTCCTTCGGAGGTCTCGACGGCCCAGCTTCCCGCTGGACTTCCGATGGCAACCACCAAGGAGCACCCACGGATGAGCACCCGCGTCCTGCGCACCCCGGGCGGCGGACTTTCCCTTCGCGTCACCCCGAGGGCCGCGATCGTCGTCGCGCTGCTGGCCATCGCCGTGTTCTTCCTCGGCGCCGTCAGCATGACCACCGGCGACTACCCGCTGTCCGTCGGCGAAGTCATCCAGACGCTGTTCGGCTTCGGCGACCGGAGCACCGAGTTCATCGTGACCACCCTGCGGCTGCCGCGGCTGTTGACCGCGCTGCTGGTCGGCGGCGCGCTCGCGGTCAGCGGCGCGATCCTGCAGAGCCTGTCCGGGAATCCCTTGGGCAGCCCCGACTTCATCGGCTTCACCAACGGAGCCGCCACGGGGGCGTTGCTGACGATCATCGTGGTGCACGGCGGCATGCTCCAGGTGTCGCTGGGCGCGCTGGTCGGCGGCGTCGTGACCGCGGCACTGATCGCGGTGCTCGCGTTGAAGGGCGGCGTGCACACGTTCCGGCTGGTCCTCGTCGGCATCGGGGTGAACGCGATGCTGCTCGCGTTCAACTCGTATCTGATCACCAGGGCCTCCTGGCAGGACGGCCTGGCGGCGCAGGCGTGGCTCGTCGGCGGGCTCAACGGGCGAGGCTGGGAGCATGTCGGCCCGGTCGCCATCGCCATCGCCGTCCTGCTGCCGCCCGCCTTCGTCTACGGCAGAAGGCTTTCCCTGCTGGAGATGGGGGACGATTCGGCCAAGGGGCTCGGCGTGCCGGTGCAGCGGAGCCGGGTCGTGCTCCTCGGGGTCAGCGTCGGGCTGTGCTCGATCGCGACGGCGGCCGCCGGTCCGATCGCGTTCCTGGCACTCGCCGCGCCTCAGCTGGCGAAGCGGCTCACGCGGTCTTCGGGGCCGGGGCTCGCCGCGGCCGCGCTGATGGGCATGCTCCTGCTGGTAATCAGTGATCTGATCACTCAGCAGGTGCTCGCCGGTCTGCCTGTGGGGCTGGTGACCGGGGCGATCGGCGGGCTGTACCTGGCCTGGCTGCTGGTGTCCCGGCGCGGGGTCAGCGCGGCTGCGCGCTGACCGGCTCGATCGGCGCGGGCTCGCCGAAGCGGGCCAGCGCCAGCGCCGCCGACACCGCGAGCGCGAAGCCGACGGCCGCCACGGCGGCGAACCCGGGGCGGGTGGTGTCGCCCAGCACGAGCACCCCGGCCAAGGATGGGAACACCGTCTCGCCGATGACCATCATCGCGGTCGAGGTCGTGACACTGCCGCGCTGCAATGCCGTGGCGTAGAACAACATCGCCAGCGCACCCGCCACACCCAGCGTGTAGGAGGCCGGGTCGGTCAGCAGGTCCAGCGGGGCGAGGCTGGTGAGCGCGCGCCCGGAGAGGGCGACGACGCCGAAACACAGGCCGGCGATCAGTCCCAGCGCCGGTGTCCGGATCCGGCGCGACGCGCGCCCGGCGAACATCCCGGCCGTGCCGAGTACCACGACAGCGCCGATCAGCACGAGCCGGAAACCCAGCCCGGTCGAGGCGGAGCCTTCGCTCTCCGCCGACATCCCGAGCAACGCGAGCCCGGCGCAGACCACCGCGACCGCCGTCCACTCGCGACGGCCCAGCCGGACCCCGAGCGTCCGCGCGGCCACCGCCGTCACGGCTAGGCTTCCCGCCAGCGCCGCCTGGACCACGAACAGCGGCAGCACCCGCAGCGCGGCGACCTGGGCGACGAACCCGACGACGTCGAGCGCGAGACCCGCGACGAACTTCCACTGCCGCAACACACGCACGAGCAGGCGGGGATCGACGCGGTCTTCCGCGCCCGACGTCGCTTTCGCGGCGATCGCCTGCATCACCGAAGCGACGCCGTACGCACACGCCGCGAAGAACGCGCAAGCCAAACCCCACCACATGAATCACGAGCCTAGCCCCGCGGTGCCGACCGGAGATCTCGCGCGTAACTCACGTGATTGGACGCGTAACTCACGTGATCGGGCGCGGATCTGCGAGTTACGCCTCCAATCACGCGAGTTCGCCGCTCAATCACGTGAGTTCGCCGTTTGTGTACAGTGACCGCATGTCGAACACGGGTTCGAGCGCGGCCGAGCCGGTGGAGCGCGCCTGGCCGGACGGGATCGCCGAGGACGAAGCGGGGCTTCAGTGGGGCTTCCTGCGTTTCCTCCGCGCGACAGCCGTGAACAAGGTCGCCGGGCTGACCAGGGAGCAGGCGGCCGCGACACCGCTGCCGTCTTCTCCGCGGATGAGCGCGCTGGGACTGCTCAAGCATCTGACCGCGGTGGAGCGCTGGTGGCTCTCGATCGAGGCGGGCGGCGCGGACCTGCCTTCGCTGTGGGAAGGCTCACCGGATCCGAGCTGGGACCTGACCGAGGACGATGACCCCCGTTCGGTCGTCGCGGCGTACCGCGCCGAGTGGGCCCTGGCGGAGTCGTCGCTGGCCGGGATCTCGCCGGACGATCGCGCGCGCAAGTCGGGGAAGTTCACCGTCCGCTGGGTGCTCGCGCACGTCGTCCAGGAGACCGCCCGGCACGTCGGGCATCTGGACATCCTGCGTGAGCTGGCCGACGGAACCACGGGGGAGTAGCGCCGTAAGGTGTCCGCATGGCTGACAGGCTGTACTTCCGGCAATTGCTCGCGGGCCGTGACTTCGCGGTGGGGGATCCCGTCGCGACGCAGATGGTCAACTTCGCCTATCTGATCGGCGATCGGGAGACGAACGAGGCCGTCATCGTCGACCCGGCCTACGCCGTCGGCGATCTGCTGGACCTGCTGGAGACCGACGGCATGCGGCTGACCGGTGTCCTCGCCACGCATCACCACCCCGACCACGTCGGCGGCGAGATGATGGGCTTCTCGCTGCCGGGGATCGCGGAACTGCTGGAACGTGTCCAGGTGCCGATCCACGTCAACGGCGCGGAGGCCGAATGGGTCCGCCGGATCACCGGCGTCTCCGGAACCGATCTGCGCTCGCACGAACACGACGACGTCGTCGAGGTCGGCGCGGTGCCGATCCGGCTGCTGCACACGCCGGGACACACTCCGGGCAGCCAGTGCTTCTTGGTCGACGGGAAGCTCGTCTCGGGGGACACGCTGTTCCTCGAAGGCTGCGGCCGGACCGATTTCCCCGGCGGCGACGCGGAGGCGATCTACCGGAGCCTGCAGTGGCTGGCCGGGCTGGACGGCGACCCGGTCGTCTACCCGGGGCACCAATACTCGGCGGAGCCGTCGGCGAACCTGTCGCGGGTGAAGGACACGAACTTCGTGTTCCGGCCGAAGTCGCTGGAGGAATGGCGGCTGATGTTCGGCGGCTGACGGCGTTCAGTCCTCTGAATGCGGTCCGGGCTGGCGTGACGCGAAAGCCACTTTGAGGGCGTCAGATGTCCCGAAAGTGGCTTTCGCGTCGCGTCTTCCACCGCGCCCGTCTCCGCATTCAGAGGACTAAACGCGTCCAGATCGCGGGACGCGAGGCTCGCTGATTGACCAGCCCGGTACGGGGAGCCGAAGCTCGGAGCCGTGACGCTCAAGCTGCATTGGTTCCTGCCCACCACCGGTGACGGCCGGACGATCGTGGAGCACTTCCACGCCAGCCGTGCCGCCGGTGCGTCCGCCGCCCGCGAACCGAGCCTCGACTATCTCGCGCAGGTCGCCCGCGCCGCTGAGGCCAACGGCTTCGAAGGCGTCCTGACCCCGACCGGCACCTGGTGCGAGGACGCCTGGCTGACGACGGCCGCCCTGATCCGCGAGACGAGAACCCTCAAGTTCCTGGTCGCGTTCCGGCCCGGGACGATCTCCCCGACGCTGGCCGCGCAGATGGCCGGGACGTTCCAGCGGATCTCGCGGGGACGCGTGCTGCTCAATGTCGTCACCGGCGGCGATGCGGTCGAGCAGCGCCGTTTCGGTGACTGGCACGACCACGATCAGCGTTACGCCCGCACCGGCGAGTTCCTCGAGGTCGTGCGCGGCGTGTGGAGCGGCAAGCCGTTCGACTTCGACGGCGAGTACCTCAAAGTCGACGGCGCGACCACACGCGCGGCGCCGGATCCGGTTCCGCCGATCTACTTCGGTGGTTCGTCCGCGGCGGCGCTGCCTGTCGCGGCGAGGCACGCGGACGTCTATCTCACGTGGGGCGAACCGCCCGCGCAGGTGGCCGAGAAGATCGCCAAGGTTCGCGAGCTGGCCGAGGAGCAGGGCCGGAAGCTCCGCTTCGGCATCCGCTTGCACACGCTCTCGCGTGACACGTCGGCGGAAGCCTGGGCGGAGGCGGGAAAACTGCTGGACGCGATCGACCCGGAGCGGATCGCCCATACCCAGAAACAGTTGTCCGCCAGCGAATCCGTTGGCCAGCAACGGATGGCCGCGCTCCACGGCGGGAAGACCGACGGCGGCGTCCGCGGTCTGGAGGTGTACCCGAATCTCTGGGCCGGGATCGGCCTCGTGCGCGGTGGCGCGGGTACGGCCCTCGTCGGCAGCCACGGGGAAGTGGCCGACCTCATCGAGGAGTACCACGCGCACGGTATCGAGGAGTTCGTCCTCTCCGGCTATCCGCATCTGGAGGAGGCGTACTGGTTCGGTGAGGGCGTGCGTCCGGAACTGGTCCGGCGCGGGCTTGTCGCGTAAAGCCTTACAGAGTCCGGGAAAGAGCCAAAGCGGCGGTCCGCACCGCGGGCGCGACCCGGTTGGTGTGCATGCGATTCGCCCAGCCTGAGATCGACAACGCCGCCACCGCCATGCCTTGCGCGTCGAGCAGCGGGCTCGCCGCGCAGACGACGCCGACGCCGGATTCCTCCCGTTCGAACGCGATCCCCTCGCCGTGGATCTTGGCCAGTTGACGGCGCAGCAGGCCCGCGGCGGTGATCGTCCGCACGCTGATGCGCGGCAAGCCGGCGTCGATCACTTGCGCCACCGCGGATTCCGGCGAGAACGCGAGGATCGCCTTGCCGACGCCGGTGGCGTGCGCGGGAAAACGGCCGCCGATCCGGGACGGCAATGACGGCGCGTCAGGTCCTCGCAGGATGTCGAGGTAGACGACCTCGGTGCCTTCCAGGACCGCCAGGTGCACGGTGTTCCTGGTCGCCTCGCGGAGATCGGCCAGATACGGCCTCGCCGCCTCGACGAGTCCACGGCGCCGTACCGCCAGCTGGCCGATCTCGAACAGTTTCAGCCCGAGCCGCAGTGTCGCGTCCTGACGTTCGAGCAGGCCGGTCGCGACCAGATGCCCGGTGAGCCGATGGACGGTCGATTTCGCCAGACCGGTCCGCCGCGCCAGTTCGGAAACGCCGAGCGCGTCGTCGCCGGGGCGGAAGGCCGAGAGCAGCGCGGAGATCCGGGCGGCGACGAGGCCGTCCGCTCCGGTTCGTTCCGGGTCGTCGTTCCGCCCAGCGGCACGCATGGGTTGAGTGTGCCCTATCCGAGCGGGCAGCGTCACCTGACATGGCGCAACGGAAAGCGGTGGCCGCGATCGTCGGTCCCGGGAACATCGGCACCGACCTGCTCGCGAAGCTGAGGCGCAGCGAGCACGTCGAGGTGCGGTACATGGTCGGCGTGGACCCGGATTCGGACGGGCTGGCCAAGGCCGCGGAACTGGGACTGGAGACGTCCGCCGGCGGTGTCGACTGGCTGCTGTCGCGCGACGAGCTGCCGGACCTGGTCTTCGAAGCGACCTCGGCGAAGGCGCATCTGGCGAACGCGCCGCGGTACGCGACCGCCGGGATCCGCGCGATCGACCTGACCCCGGCCGCGGTCGGCCCGTTCACCTGCCCCGCGGTGGGTTTGCCCGAACGGCTGGACGTGCCGAACGTCAACCTGATCACCTGCGGGGGCCAGGCCACGATCCCGATCGTGCACGCGGTGTCGCGGGTGACGCCGGTGCCCTACGCGGAGATCGTCGCGTCCGTCTCGTCACGCTCGGCCGGGCCGGGCACCCGGGCGAACATCGACGAGTTCACCGCGACGACGGCGCGCGGGATCGAACTCGTCGGGGGAGCGAGCCGCGGCAAGGCGATCATCATCATCAATCCGGTCGAACCGCCGATGATCATGCGTGACACGGTGTTCTGCGCGATCGACCCGGACGCGGACTTCGGCGCGGTGAGCGAATCCATCCACCGGATGGTCGAGACGGTCCAGGGTTACGTGCCGGGTTACACGCTCAAGGCGGATCCTCAATACGACCCACCCCGGCCGGGGTGGAGCGGGCAGGCGCGGGTCGCGGTGTTCCTGGAGGTCGCCGGGAACGGGGACTTCCTGCCGAAATACGCCGGGAACCTCGACATCATGACGGCCGCGGCCGCCCGCGTCGGCGATCTGCTGGCCACTCAGGAGGTGGCGGCATGAGCTGGGACGACGTGAGCCGACAGGTCCGGATCGTCGACACGAGCCTGCGCGACGGCAGCCACGCGATGGCGCACCAGTTCACCGAGAAGAACGTGCGCGACACCGTCCGGGCGCTGGACGACGCCGGGGTCTCGCTGATCGAGGTCAGCCACGGCGACGGCCTCGGCGGCTCGACCTTCAACTACGGCTTTTCCCTTGTGGACGAACGGAAGCTGATCGCGGCGGCGGTCAACGAGGCACGGCACGCGAAGATCGCGGTCCTGCTGCTCCCTGGCCTCGGCACGGTCGGCGACCTGCGGGTGGCCGCCGACCTCGGCGCGGGCGCGGTCCGGATCGCGACCCATTGCACCGAGGCCGACGTCTCCGTCCAGCATTTCGGCGCGGCGAGGGAACTCGGGCTGGAGACGGTCGGTTTCCTGATGCTGTCCCATATGTCCACGCCCGAGGCGCTCGCGAAACAGGGCCGGATCATGGTCGACGCCGGATGCCAATGCGTGTACGTCGTCGATTCCGCCGGGGCGTTGATCCTGGAGGACGCCGGTGAACGCGTTGCCGCGCTGGTGGCGGAATTCGGCGACGAGGCCCAGGTCGGCTACCACGGGCACCAGAACCTGAGCTTCGGCGTCGCGAACTCGGTACTCGCCTACCGGGCCGGTGCCCGGCAGATCGACGGTTCGCTCGTGGCGCTCGGCGCGGGCGCGGGCAACTCGCCGACCGAGGTCCTCGCGGCGACGTTCGAGCGGCTCGGGATCCGCACCGGCGTCGACAAGGACGTGCTGATGGACGCGGCCGAAAACGTCGTGAAGCCCTACATCACGCGGCTGCCGGTGATGGACCGGTCGTCGATCGTGCAGGGATTCGCGGGTGTGTACTCGAGTTTCCTTTTGCACGCGGAACGCGCCGCCGAACGGTACGACGTCCCGGCGCACGAAATCCTGTATCGCGTCGGCGCCGCGAAATACGTGGGCGGACAGGAGGACATGATCATCGACATCGCCCTGCAACTGGTCGCCGAACGCGGTCAGGGCTGACGGTCGGCGCCGAGTACGAGGCGGACGCAATGCTCGATCAGGCGCTCGCGGCTCACCTTGAGCGAGCCGTCGAGGTAGGCGATGAACACGTTGCTCAGCGCGCCGACCAGCCCGATCGAGGTCATCTGCCGTTCGGCCGCGTCACCGTGGGACAGCTGCCCGCTGACCAGCTCGGCGAACGAGGGGAGGAGCGCGATCCCGCGCGTGGTCAGCGCGGGATCGGTGATCGGCGCGAGCAGGAGCACGCGGCCTTTGCGCGGATCGTCGAGCATCAATTCGACGAAGGCGCGGACCGCGGCCTTCGCCCGTTCGGCGGGCTCGGCCGTGTCGCTGACGGCGTCGACGAGGGCCTGCCGCGCCTGCTCGCCGATGTGCTCGTAGACCGCGACGACGAGTTCCTCGCGGTCGGCGAAGCTTTCGTAGAAGTACCGTTCCGTCAGCTTGGCGTGACGGCACACCGCGCGGACGCTCACCCCGGTGCTGCCCTGGGTCCCGAGCAGGTCGAGGCCCGCGTCGACGAGTTGTCCCCGCCGCGCGGCCTTGCGGTCGTCCAGGGTCGTGCCTGCCCAGCTGCGGCCGGCCATGATCGGCTCCTCTTGTTGACTACGGCCGTTGTCAACTTTAACCTGACAACAGTTGTGGTCAATTTAACCAGCTCAGTGAGGAGACCGGGGATGACACAGCCGCGGCCGCTCGGACCGGATTCGCTGACCTGGAAGTACTTCGGCGACTGGCGCGGGCTGCTCATCGCGCTCTGGGCAGGATCCATGCAGAACATGCACCCCGAGCTGGGCGCGGGCGTCGAAGAGCACTCGCGGTTCTTCGAGGAGCGCTGGCAGCGGCTGTTCCGCTCGCTGTACCCGATCGGGGGAGTGATCTACGACGGCCCGCGGGCCCGCCAGACCGCGCTGGAGGTACGTGGCTACCACGATCGGATCAAGGGCGTCGACAAACACGGGCGGCGCTATCACGCGCTCAACCCGGACACGTTCTACTGGGCGCATTCGACGTTCTTCGTGAGCGCGATCCTCATCGCCGACAACTTCTGCGGCGGGATCGGCGAGGCGGAGAAGCGGAAGCTGTTCGACGAGCACGTCCAGTGGTACGAGATGTACGGCATGAGCATGCGCCCGGTGCCGGAGTCGTGGGAGGACTTCCAGCTGTACTGGAAGCGCATGTGCGAGGACGTCCTGGAGGACAACAAGGCCACGCGCGACGTCCTCGACATCAAGGACCTCCCGAAGCCGAATTTCCTGCCATGGCTACCGGGCTTCGCCTGGAAACTCGTCCGCGGGCACGTGGCGCGGAACTTCGTCTGGCTGACGGTCGGCCTGTACGACCCGCCGATCCGCGAGCGGCTCGGCTACACCTGGACCGAACGCGACGAGCGACGCCATCGCCGCGTGGGGAAGCTGATCAACTCGGCGTTCAAGCTGGTCCCGCGAGACCGCCGCTACCACCCGCGTGCCAGGGCGGGCTGGCGCCGCGAGCGTGGCGAACTGGCCCCGGACGCGCCGTTGGTCGAGACTCCCGCAAGGAACCTTCCGCCGCTTTCGGAGCGGGGCAAACCCGAGCACTACTCACCGAACGTCTGACTAGGAGCTTCGATGAAGCTGGGTTACCACCTCGGTTACTGGTCGTCCGGCCCGCCGGAGGGCGCGCTGGACGCGGTCCGGCGGGCCGAAGAACTCGGCTTCGACTCCGTGTGGACCGCCGAGGGTTACGGCTCGGACGCGTTCACCCCGCTCGCCTGGTGGGGCGCGTCGACCAGTCGGATCAAACTCGGCACCAACATCGTCCAGATGTCGGCGCGCACCCCGACCGCGACGGCCATGCACGCGCTGACGCTGGATCACCTGTCGGGCGGGCGGTTCGTACTCGGGCTCGGCGCGTCCGGGCCGCAGGTGGTCGAAGGCTGGTACGGGCAGCCCTATCCGAAGCCCCTCGCCCGCACCCGCGAGTACGTCGACATCGTGCGGAAGGTCGTCGCGCGCGAGGCGCCGGTGACCCACGACGGGCAGCACTTCCAGCTGCCGTTGCAGGGTGGAACGGGGCTCGGTAAACCGCTCAAGTCCACAGTGCACCCGTTCCGCAAGGAGATCCCGATCTTCCTCGCCGCGGAAGGGCCGAAGAACGTGGCCCTGTCGGCGGAGATCTGCGACGGCTGGCTCCCGCTGTTCTTCTCACCCAAGAGCGACGCCTTCTACCGGACGGCTTTGCAGGAAGGCTTCTCGCGTCCCGGCGCCCGGCACGGTTTCGACGATTTCGAGGTCGCCGCGTCCGTCCCCGTACTCGTCCACGACGACGTCGAGGAGGCCGCGAGCTGGATCAAACCGTCGCTCGCGCTGTACATCGGTGGCATGGGCGCGAAATCGGTCAACTTCCACCACGACGTCTTCGCCCGGATGGGGTACGAGGACGTCGCCGACAAGGTGCAGGAGCTGTACCTGGCGGGCCGCAAGGACGAGGCGACCGCCGCGATCCCGACGTCGCTGGTCGAGGACACCTCACTGATCGGGCCCGCGGAAAAGATCCGTGACGAACTCGCCGCGTGGGACGAGACCGTGGTGACCACGCTGCTTTTGCGGGGCGATGCCGCGACACTCACGAAGGTCGCGGAGACGCTCTCGTAGTGAGCTGGACCGCCTTCGTACATTGAGAGAACTGGGCGCGATTGAAGGTTGCGAAAGCCACTTTCGCAACGCCGTCTCCTCGCTCGACCACGGCGCTCGACGGCCCGGTTCGCGGCTGATGGCCGAAGGGCGCTTTCACCGCATGCGACGCGGTGAAAGCGCCCTTCGTCGCGTGCGATGCGGTTCAGCGCCGTTCGTGGGTTGCGGCAGTGAGGCCCATCACGTAGCGTCCCGGCCACGAACATGAAGTCGGTTCATGTTCGTGGCCGGGAGGTGCGACTCATGACGGTGAGCCGGAGGCGGGTTCTCGCGGGTGCGGCGGCGTTGCCCGTCGCGGCGGGCGTGCTCGGCGCCCAGCAGGCGCAAGCGGCGCCGGCACGAGGTTTCCGTGTCGGCGTAGGGATTTCCGACGTCACCGGCCCTGCCGCCGAGAACGGCATGATGGGCTACTCGATGCCCCAGCAGCAGACCGCAGGCATCCACCTCCGCACCAGGGCGCGCGCCTTCGTGGTCGACGACGGCGCCAAGCGGATCGCCTTCGTCACCGCCGACCTCGGCGCGCTGTTCCAGTCCGTCCACCAGGGCGTGCTGCGCAAGCTCCAGGCCGCGTACGGCGACCTCTACACCGAGCGGAACGTCCTCCTCAACGCCACGCACACCCACTCCGCGTGCGGCGGGGATTCCCATTACGCCGCCTACGATCTGGCGATCCTGGGCTTCCAGCAGCAGGTGTACGACGCGCACGTCGACGGGATCTTCGAGGCGATCGCCCGGGCGCACGCGAACCTCGCGCCGGGGTCGATCCGGCTCGGCCGCGCCGAACTGACCAAGGCCAGCGTCAACCGCTCACGCAAGGCCTTCGACCTCAACCCGCAGGCGGACAAGGACCACTTCCCGCAGGCGATCGACCCGGCCGTCACGGTCCTGCGGTTCAGCCGGAACGGCGCCGACGTCGGCGCGATCAGCTGGTTCGCCACGCACGGGACGTCGATGAGCAACGGCAACCACCTGATCAGCGGCGACAACAAGGGTTACGCCGCCTACGAGTGGGAGCACGACCACGCCGGCGTGCGGTACCTCGACGGGAATCCGCGGTTCGTCGCCGCATTCCCGCAGACGAACACCGGCGACATGAGCCCGAACCTGAACCTCGAACCCGGCACCCCCGAAACCGAGTTCGAGAACACCCGAACGATCGGCGACCTCCAGTTCCGCGCGGCGAAGAACGCCTTCGACGCGGCCGCCGAGGCGGTGACGGGCGGCGTCGACCACCGGATGTGCTACGTGGACATGTCCGACGTGGCCGTCGACGCGAAGTACACCCCGAACGGGCGACCGCAGCGCACCTGCACGGCCGCGATCGGGGTGTCGATGCTGGCGGGCAGCCGCGAGGACGGCCCCGGTCTGCCGCTCCCCGAAGGCGTGAAGAACCCGTTCATCGAGTGGCTCGGCGGTATCGACGCGCCGATCCCGCAGGCACTCGCCGACGCGCACGCGCCGAAGGTGATCGCGGTGCCGTTCGGCGCGATGAAGCCGTATCCGTGGGTGCCGGAGGTCCTGCCGCTGCAGCTCGTCCGGATCGGGCAGCTGCATCTCGTGGCCGTGCCGGCCGAGCTGACCATCGTCGCCGGACTGCGCCTGCGCCGGACCGTCGCCGCCGAACTCGGTGTCCCGCTGGAGAACGTGCTCGTCCAGGGGTACGCCAACGCGTACAGCCAGTACGTCACCACGCCCGAGGAGTACGACTCGCAGCAGTACGAAGGTGCGTCGACGCTGTACGGCCGGTACACGCTTCCGGCGTACCAGCAGGAATTCGCCAAACTCGCGGCCGCGATGAAGGCAGGGAAGGCGGTGCCGCACGGGCCGACGCCGCGGGATCTGCGCGGCAAGCTGATCAACTTCCAGCCAGGGGTCGTCTTCGACAGCCCGCCCGCGTTCAAGAACTTCGGTGACGTCCTGGTCGACGCGAAGAGCTCCTACGCGCGCGGTGAGCAGGTCGCGGTCGAGTTCGTCACCGGGCATCCGAAGAACGACCTGCGGCGCGGCGGCACGTTCCTGGAGATCCAGCGGCTGGTCGACGGCAAGTGGGTCCGCCACGCCGACGACGGCGACTGGGACACGAAGTACCACTGGGCGAGGACGTTCGTCGCCGAATCGAAAGCCGTCGTCCACTGGAAGATCCCCGCGAACGCCCCGATCGGCAAATATCGCGTGATCCACTTCGGCGACTGGAAGAACGGCTGGAACGGGGCGATCTCCGCGTTCAGCGGGACTTCGCGGACATTCGTCGTCTCCTGACACCGAAAGGGTCTTTCGTGCGGAAACTCGCCGTACTCGCCATCGCCGCCGCGATGTTCGCCGGAACCGCCGTGCCCGCCCAGGCGGCGGTCTCGGTGAAGGTCATGGCCTTCAACATCTGGCAGCTGCCCTGGATCGCCAGCCCGAACACTTCGGACAAACAGGCCAGGGCACGCGCGGCGGAGGACGTCATCCGCGCGAACGACGCCGACGTCGTCGTCCTGGACGAGGCGTTCAGCGCCCAGGCGGAGGAACTCCGCAACCGGCTGAAGGACGTCTGGCCGCATCAGACCCCGCTCGTCGGCCAGTACTGCTCCACGTCGCCCGGCTGGACCACGGTGAACGGCAACTGCTCGAATTCCCCCGTCGTGGTCAACGGCGGGGTCACCGTGCTCAGCAAGGCGCCGGTGACCGAGCAGCACCAGCTGGTCTTCCGCAATTCCTACTCCGGCACCGCGGACTACCTGTCCAACAAGGGTGCCGCGCTCGCCCGCCTGGTCGTCAACGGGAAACCGCTGTGGATCGCGGGTACGCACATGCAGGCGGACGAGGGGCCGGAGACGCTGCCGAAGGCACACGAGATCCGGATGGCGCAGCTCGGCGAGATCCGGGACCTGGTCACGAAATACGCCCCCGCGGGCGAGCCGGTGGTCATCGCTGGCGACCTGAACATCGAGTACTGGGCCGGACAGGCGCGCAAGGACTCCCTCGGCCGGACCCAGGTCCAGCAGGGCGAAGCCTTCCTCGACGGCATCCTCCGCACAACGGGCGAAGGCGCATACACCTTCGACGCGGCCACGAACCCGCATGCGGCGAAGTCCGTTCCGGCGACCTACCGTGACTCGCTGGACTACGTCGGCGCCGTGCGCGCGGGCGGCCGTCCACTCGCCGCTGTCGGCCCGGTACAGCTCGTGCATTACGACGGTGGCACGATTCCCTCCGACCACTACCCGGTGGTGGCCAAGATCCAATACTGAGGCCTTCATCGGGAGAACCGCCTCGAGGAGGATCATGGCATCGCTGCCAGCACGGACGAGGTACCGCTACTCGCTCGGCTCGTTCGTCACCGGCGCCTTCGGCACGGTTCCCGGCCTGCTCCTCCTCAAGTACCTCACCGACACGATGGGCGTCGCGGCGGGCGTGGCCGGCCTGATCGTGTTCGTTCCCAAAGCGTGGGACGTGCTCTTCAATCCGATCGCGGGAAGGCTGTCGGACGCGGACATGGTCCGCACCGGCAGCCGCCGCCGGTTCCTGCTCTACGGCGGAATCGGCGTTTCCGTCCTTTTCGCGGCCCTGTTCGCACATCCCGGTTTCGGCGGCCCGGTACCCGACGCGATCTACGTCGTCGTCGTGTTCCTGTTGTGCGCCACCGCGTACGCCTTCTTCCAGGTGCCGTTCAACGCGCTGCCCGCCGAGCTGACCGATTCGGCCGAAGAGCGCACGAAGCTGACCAGCGTCCGGATCGGTTTCCTCGCGGTCGCCATCCTGGTCTCCGGCGGTGGCGCGCCCGCGATCACCGACCTCATCGGCGGCGTCGCCGGCTACCGGGTCATGGGTCTGTTCATCGCGCTGGTCATCCTGCTCGCGACGCTCGGCGTGTACTTCGGGCTGAAGGACGCGCCCGTCGGCGCGCTGCGGCCGAACACGGTGAGCCCGCGCGAACTGCTCCGGACACTCGCGCAGTGGCGGCCGTTCCGCTGGCTGCTCGGCGTCTACTTCATCCAGGCACTCGGCATCGGCACGGTGCTGGCCGCGATCCCGTTCTTCGCCGAGCGGATCCTCGGCAGCTCCGGGTATTCGACGGTCCTGTTCGTCGGTTTCGTCGGCCCGGCGCTGCTGACCATGCCGCTGTGGCCGAGGCTCGGGGCGAGCGTCGGGAAGTTGGCCGGGTTCCGGATCGCCACCGCAGCGTTCGGCGTCGGCCTGCTGGGGCTGCTCGGCGCCCAGGTGTTCCCGTTCGCTGTCACGATGGTGTTCGTCGCCTTCTGCGGTGTCGGCTACGCGGGGATCTCGGTGTTCCCGCTGGCGATCCTGCCGGATCTGATCAGCGACGAGGAGGAGCGGACCGGCGAGACCAGGGCCGGGGTCGCGGCCGGCGTGTGGACGGCGTCGGAGACGCTGGGGCTCGCGCTCGGACCGGGGCTCTGGGGGCTGGTGCTGCAGTTCGGCGGCTACCAGTCCAGCCTCGACGCCAAGGTCGCGCAGCCGGAGAGCGCCCTCACGGCGATCCTGCTCGGCGCGTCGATCCTTCCGGCCGTGCTGATCGTGCTGGGTATCCCGCTGCTGCGGAAATCGGTGCTGGAGCGCCGGTCGTGACCGCCGAGGACGTCCTGCGGGAATTGCGGGAGCTGCGCGCGGGGGACTTGCCGACGCACGGAGGCCGGACGCTCGCGTACGTCTACGACAGCGGTCTGTCCGAAGTGGACGAACTGGGCGCGGCCGCGCACGCGCTGGCGTCGTCGGCCAACGGGCTCGACCCGACGGCGTTCCCGAGCCTGCTGAGGATGGAGAACGACCTCGTCGGTACCGCCGCGCGGCTGCTGGGCGGTACCGCGGAGACGGTCGGCTCGGTGACCTCGGGTGGCACGGAGTCGTGCATGCTCGCCGTCCTGGCCGCCCGCGACGCGCGTCCCGGCGTGTCCACGCCGAACATCGTGCTGCCCACGACCGCGCATGCGGCGTTCCACAAAGCGGCGCATTTCTTCGGTGTCCGCGCGATTTCGGTGCCGGTCGATCCGGTGACCTTCCGCGCCGTCCCCGAGGCGATGGCCGCCGCTGTCGACGACAGTACGGTCCTCGTGGTCGCGAGCGCTCCGTCCTACGCCCACGGCGTCCTCGATCCGATCGCGGAGATCGCCGTGCGGCTGGACGGCGTCCGCTTCCACGTCGACGCCTGCATCGGCGGCTGGGTGCTGCCGTACTTGGGCCTCGGGCCGTTCGGCTTCGACGTCTCCGGCGTCACCAGCGTCTCGGTGGACCTGCACAAGTACGCGTACTGCCCGAAAGGCGTGTCGGTTCTCTTGCATGCCAACGCGGACCTGCGCCGGCCGCAGTACTTCGCCAGCGCGGACTGGCCCGGCTACACGATGCTGAACACCACGCTGCAGAGCACACGGTCCGGTGGCCCGCTCGCCGCGGCGTGGGCCGTCGTGCGGCACGTCGGCGACGAGGGTTACGTGAAGCTTGCTTCGGCGGCGCGTGACGCTGCCGTGGAGATCCGAGTCGGGATCGAGGCGCTGGACGGCTTGCGCGTCCTCGGCGATCCGGTCTCGACCCTGCTCGCGTTCACCGTGGTGGACGGCGCCGGATTCGACCTGTTCACCGTCGCGGACGAGATGCGCGAGCGGGGTTGGTACGTCCAGCCGCAGTTCGCCCACGAGTCGTCGCCCGCGAACCTGCACCTGACGGTGACGGCGGCGAACCGGGGTTTTGAACAGGAGTTCCTCGGAAGTCTCGCCGCGTCGGTCGCGGCCGCCCGTGAAGCGGGGCCGGTCGTCGTCGACCCGCAGGTCGCCGAGTTCGTCGCGGCGCTGGACCCGGCGACGCTGACGCCGGAGCAGTTCGCCGGGCTGCTGGCGGCGGCGGGCCTCGGCGGTGCGGCCGGGTTGCCCACCCGGATGGCGGAGATCAACGCGCTGCTGGCCACCGCGCCCGGCCCGTTGCGCGAGCGGCTGCTGCTGGAGTTCCTCGGCGCGCTGTACACCGCTTCCTGATTCACCCTTGACGCAATCAGGTGGTTGCTATACAAAGTTATAGCAACCAGTTGATTGCTACTTGAGGAGGCTGTCGTGGGATTCCCCGACCGGATCGAACGCACCGTCGAGATCGCCCACCCGCCCGCGAAGGTCTGGGCCGCGCTGACCACGGCCGAGGGGCTCGGCACCTGGTTCGGGAACCAGGCGAGCATCGACCTGCGGCCAGGTGGTGCGGCCGAGATGAAATGGGACGAGGGGCACAAGGCGAACATGCGCGTCGAGCGCGTCGAAGAGCCGGAGGTCTTCGGCTTCACCTGGAACATCTACGGCCTCCCCGACGAAGACCCCCGCCGCACTTACGTCGAGTTCACCCTGGTCCCGAACGGCGGAGGCACGCGGCTCACGGTCGTCGAATCCGGTTTCTCCCAGCTGCCGGACGACGCGCACCAGGTCGCGTTCGAGGGGAACACGAAGGGGTGGGCGGCCGAGCTGGGCGAACTGATCGAATACCTCGATGCCGCCTGACATCGAAACGATCGCCGAACAGGTCTTCGTCGCCCTGGCCGACCCGAGCAGGCGGAGCATTCTCGCCGTCCTCGCCTCGGGCGGCCCGGCCACGGCGACCGACCTGGCCGACCGGCTGCCGATCACGCGGCAGGCCATCGCCAAGCACCTCGCCCTGCTCACCGACGCGGGCCTGGTGATCCCGGAGCAGGGGGAGCGGCGCCGCGTCCGCTACCGGCTGCACTCGGCCCCGATGCAGGTCGCCCAGCAGTTCCTCGCCGCGCTCGCCCGTGATTGGGACGGGCCGCTCGCGGCTCTGAAAGACCATCTGGAGGGTTCATCATGAGCTTCACGACGAGTTTCACCGTCGACCAGACGCCACAACAGGTCTTCGACGCGTTCAACGACGTCCGCGGGTGGTGGTCGGAAGACGTCGAGTACACCGGAGACGAGTTCGAGTACCACTACGAAGAGGTGCACCGCTGCCGGATCCGGATCACCGAATCCGTGCCCGGCCGCAAGGTCTCCTGGCTGGTGCTGGAAAACCACTTCGACTTCACCCGCGACGAGACCGAATGGGTCGGCACCACGATCACGTTCGAGATCGCTGAGAAGGACGGCAAGACCGAAGCGCGCTTCACCCATCACGGGTTGGTCCCGGAGTGCGAATGCTTCGACGTTTGCCACAAGGCGTGGACCTTCTACGTCGGTACGAGCCTGCGTCAGCTGATCACGACCGGCGAAGGGCAGCCGAACCGGCAAAGCACCCTGCCCGCGGAGCTGGCGGGATGAACACGGTGTCCGCGACCGAATGGGAAGAAGCGCGCCTTCGGTTGCTGGTGAAGGAAAAGGAACTGACCCGGGCCCGCGACGCGCTCGCGGCCGAGCGGCGGCGGATGCCGTGGCTCGCGATCGAGAAGCCGTACGAGTTCGAGGGGCCGTCCGGCGCGGTGAACCTGCTCGACCTGTTCGAGGGACGCCGTCAGCTGATCGTCTACCGGGCCTTCTTCGATCCCGGTGTGGAGGGTTTCCCCGACCACGCCTGCAAAGGCTGCTCGCTGGTGGCCGACCAGGTCGCGCACGTCGCGCATCTGAACGCGCGGGACACCACGCTCGCGTTCGCCTCGCGAGGCACGCAACCCGACATCGCGCGGCTGAAGACGCGGATGGGCTGGAAGATGCCGTGGTACACGATCACCGGTGACTTCGACGTCGACTTCGGTGTCGATCAGTGGCACGGCACCAACGCCTTCATCCGTGAAGGCGACCAGGTGTTCCGGACGTACTTCGTCAACAACCGCGGTGACGAAGCGATGGGTGGCACGTGGAGCTACCTCGACATCACCGCGTTGGGGCGGCAAGAAGAGTGGGAGGACTCGCCCGAGGGGTATCCGCAGTCGCCGCCGTACGAGTGGTGGAACTGGCACGACGCCTACGAGGGTGCCGCTCCCGCCGGTGGCTGCTGCTCGGGGTCCTGACGCTGGGTTAGGGTCCGGCCGGTGGAGTGTCTGTTCTTGACCCGGGTGCTGGACGCGCTGCGCTCCGGGGGCGACGAGGTGCTGTTCGTCCAGGACGGTGTGGAGACCGGCTACGCGCAGGCGTTCGACCTGGTACGCCGGATGTACGCGGGCCTGCCGGAGGGTGGGGTCGTCGCCATCGACGCCGGCAACCGGCCGGAAACCGTCCTCCTGCAGATCGCCGCGCAGCTACGCGGGTCGACGGTGCTGCTCGTCGCCGCGTCGGCGAGTTCGCCGGATCGCCTCGCCGCGGTCGAGGCGGCCGGGGTCACGACCCTGGTGACCGAGCGGCCGTCGGACTGGCCCGCCATCGACGCGCGGGTGATCATGTTCGACGAACTGACGGACCGTGACGGTACCGACCCGGCTGGACTGCCGGGTTCGGTCACCGTCGTCTTTCCCACCGGGGGTACCACCGGGACGCCGAAACTCATCCGGCACAGCGGGATCTACGACGGCATGGCGCATATCTTCGCGCCGGATCCGGCGGGGCCGGGACGCACGCTGCTGATCGCGCCGATGACGCATATGACCGGCAACGCCACCGTGCTGGGGGCGATCCTGCGGCGAGAGAGCGTCGTCCTGCTGCGGGGCTTCGACGCGGGCACGGTACTGGACGCGATCGCGGAACACCGGATCACCACTCTGTCCCTCACACCCGCGCGCCTGGCCGAGGTGCTCGACCATCCGGCCATGTCGTCGAGCGACGTCGGCAGTGTTCGGCAGCTTTCGCTGGGTGCCGCCCCGCTTCCGCCGAGAAGGCTGGCTCAGGCACTCGAAGTGTTCGGGCCCGTGGTGGGGCAGGGATACGGGCTCACCGAGGCGCCGATGATCGCGAGTATCTCCGCGGCGGAGCTCGACGGGCGGCCGGAGCGGCTCGAGTCCGTGGGCCGGATCGTGCCGGGTATGGAGGCCAGGATCGACGACGGGGAGATCCTGGTGCGGGGACTGTCCATGATGGTCGGTTACCACGGGTCGGCGCCGATCGGGGACGGCTGGCTGCGGACCGGAGATCTCGGGCGGTTCGACGACGAAGGATACCTCTATCTGCTGGACCGGGCGAACGACGTCATCATCACCGGCGAGCACGGCACCAAGGTGTATTCGACCGTGGTCGAGAACGCGCTCGCGAGGCATCCGCTGATCCGCGCCGTGGCCGTGTTCGGTGTGCCGGGCGACGGCGGAGAGGGCGAGCGGGTCCACGCCGTGGTGGTCGCCACGGGAGCGCTGTCCGCCGAAGAGGTCCGGGCACAGGCCAGGGAATTCTTCGGGCGGGAGCATTTCGTACCGTCCGATGTGGACTTCGCCGACGCGCTGCCGCTGACGGCGATCGGCAAGGTCGACAAGCGGGCGCTCCGGGAGCCGTTCTGGGCCGGGCACCGCCGTCACATCGCTTGACCTCCAGTCGAGTGGAGGTCGCACGATGGGCTCATGAAACTGGGTGTGATCCTCCCGTCCGACGATCTCCGTGTCTCCGCGCGGCAGGCCGAGGACGCGGGCCTCGACAGCGTGTTCCTCGGAGACCACCTGATGACCGGCCGTCCTTCGCTGGACAGCACGGTCGGGCTGGCGGTCGCCGCCGCGGTCACGACCCGGATCCGGATCGGGCTGAGCGTGTTCGTCCCGGCGATGCGGCCGTTGGCGTGGGCGGCCAAGCAGATCGCCACGCTGCAGCAGGTGTCGGGCGAACGGCTGATCCTCGGCATCGGCTCGGGCGGGGGAGAAGCCCAGTTCGCCGCGGCCGGGGTGCCGTATGGCGAACGCGGACCGCGCACCGACCAGGCGCTCCGCCTGCTGCCGGAGCTGCTGGCGGGCAAAGAGGTCCGGCTCGGTGACGCCTCCGTCGAACTGGCACCGGCGGTGGCGGTCCCGCCGATCTGGGTGGGCAACCGAGGCCGGCGCGTGCTCCAGCGTGTGGCGGAGCACGGCACCGGGTGGTTCCCGTCGCTCCTTCCGCCGGACGCCGTCGCCGACGGACGGCGGCGGTTGACGGATCTCGGCGTGGCGAACCCGGTGATCGCGGTCGGCGCCACCGGCGCGGTGGGCGAAGGCGCGGACCTGCCGACAGCGGCGGATCTGGCGGCAGGGATCAACGACGCCTATGGGATGCCGCTCGACCAGGCGCGCTCCTTGCCGCTGACCGGCTCCGCCGAGGCCGTCGCCGAACGGCTGACGGCGTACCGGGAGGCAGGAGCGGCACACATCGTCGTCGGGCTGGCGGGGCCGCGCTGGGCCGAACAGGTGCGCACACTCGGTCGGGTGAGAGCGCTGCTGGGCCCGTGAACCGGTGCTACGGTCCGCCTGATCAGGCATTTCCGCTGAGGAAGGACCCGGTGATGACCGCCGCGCACACCGAACACGCCGGCCATACGCACGCTCACGGCGAAGGATGCGGCCACGTCGCCGTACCCCACGGAGACCACGTCGACTACGTGCACGACGGTCACCTGCACCGCGCGCACGACGGGCATTTCGACGAGTGCGAGACCGGCGACCACATCCCGCACCAGGATCACGACCACGCTCACGGCGAGGGCTGCGGCCATGTCGCGGTGCCGCACGGAGACCACGTCGACTACCTGCACGACGGCCACCGCCACGCCGCGCACGGAGACCACTACGACGACCACTGACGCACGCCGCCGAAGTACATGATGGCCCCCTTCCTTGCGCCAGGCGCAAGGAAGGGGGCCATCATGTAC
>NZ_JBHVKW010000047.1:32388-59249 GCF_042797905.1 Amycolatopsis sp. NPDC057786 | reverse complement strand
CGCTTGGGCCGCGCGGGGTGTTGCGAAAGCCCCTTTCGCAACGTTGAAGGTTGCGAAAGTGGCTTTCGCAACGTCCCAGCAGATGTCTCCCAGGCCGCTGACCTGCGAAAAGAGAGCAAGGGACCTTTGCTACCGCCCGGCTCAGTCCAGCGCCTTCGCGTCCTTGCTGATCGCCCAGCGGCCGGCCGCGCGCACCACGCGGCCCGTCCACAACATCGCCCGGTAGGCCTTCGTCGCCTGATCAGGCACGTCGGGCCGGACGACCTCGTACGGCGCGACGGAAGCGCTCGACCGGAGGTGCAACGGCATCCTGGTCATCGCCTCTTTCGGCGATCTCGCCTGGACGAAGTGGTGCTCCGACAGGATCCGCCCGACCTCGTAGGGGTGCGGAAGTTTGACGGTGATGCGATACCAGCGGAGCCCGGTTGCCGGCGACTCGACGCTGGGTGTTGGTGCGCTCATACGCGACCTTCCTGCGTGTTTCTCTCCAGGAGGTCTACTCCCGCTTCGTCCCGGCATTCCAGCTTCGCGCGCCCGGTAGCCGTTCGGAGCCGGTGAGCGGTCGATCTCCGGCGGCCATCACACTGATCGGGTGCTGCACATCGTCTTCGTCTGCTCCGGCAACATCTGCCGTTCCCCGATGGCCGAGCTCGTCTTCCGCGCGAAGGCCGAGGAAGCGGGTCTCGATCACCTGGTCCAGGTCTCCAGTGCCGGAACCGGCGGCTGGCACGTGGGCGAGGCCGCCGACAAGCGAGCCCGCGCGAAGCTGGCCGAACACGGTTACCCGACCGGCCACGTCGCGGCCGAGGTCGACCGCGGGCATCTGGCCGCCGACCTGCTGCTCGCGGCGGACGAGGGTCACCTGTCGTTCCTTCGGCGCAAAGTGTCGGACCCGGCGAAGGTCCGTCTGCTGCGCGAGTTCGACCCGTCCGCGCCCGAAGGCGCCGAGGTCCCGGACCCGTACTACGGCGAAGACGACGGTTTCGAGGACGTCCTCGGCATGATCGAGCGGGCCGTTCCCGGCCTGCTCGACTGGGTGCGCGCACACGCCTGAGGCCGACCGCTTACCGTGGTGGGGTGCGGTTGAAGTTCCTGCTGAAGCCCGGGTGGCTGGCGTTGACGTTGGTGGTGTTCACCTTCGCCATCACCTGCTTCACCCTGCTGGCGCCATGGCAGTTCTCCCGCAACACCGAGCGCGAGCACCAGAACGCCGCGCTGCGGGAGTCGTTCTCCGGGCAGCCGCGCTCGCTGGAGCAGCTGCTTCCCAACGGCGCCGCTCCTGATCAGCGCACCGAATGGCACCTGGTCGCGATGAAGGGAACGTACCTCCCCGAGGGCGAGGTCGTGGCCCGTCTGCGCTCCGTACAGGGCGAAGCGGCCTTCGAGGTCCTGACGCCGTTCCGCACCGTCGAGGGCACGATCGTGCTGGTGGACCGCGGGTACGTCCGGCTCGACGACAAGTCGCGCGCGCTCCCCTTCGCCCCGCCTCCCACCGGCACGGTCGACATCGTCACGCGGGCACGTCACGACGAGAGGGACGGCAAGAACCGCGACGCGTTCGCCGACGAGTCGACCGGCGGGAAGCTGCAGAGCTACGTCGTCGATTCCCAGGTCGTCGCGCGGGCCGCGAAGCTGGACATCCGGCCGGGCTACTTCCAGCTCGACGTGAACCAGCCAGGCGTGCTGGGCGCGCTGCCGCTGCCGCAGACCGACGCCGGTCCCTTCTTCTCCTACGCGCTCCAGTGGATCGCGTTCGGGGCGATGGCGTTGATGGGCTGGCTGTACTTCACCGTCCGCGAGCTGAAGCCGGGTGGCGCGCTGGCAACGGAACGGCCACAGCGGCGCAAGAGCGTCGCGGAGATGCTGGCCGAGGACGAACGCTCCGAAGTGGCCACCTGATCTGGCGCGAAAATGGCCCTTTCATAGGTCCATTCCGCATGATCCCCTTCGATCATGTTGATTCACCCGTGGGACGCCGCCCACGACGACGCCGAATGGCAGGCCTGGCTCTCCGCACACGATTTCGGCCAGCTGATCGCCGGGGGCGCGGGCCGTGACCTGCCGATGGTCAACCCGGTGCACTTCGTCTACGACGGTGACCGAACGGTCCTGCTGCACCTCGCGCGCCCGAACCCGGTCTGGCCGTTGCTGGAGGAACACCCGCGCGCGCTGCTGTCGGTGATCGACGACCACACGTACATCCGCTCCGAATGGAACACCCCGGCCGACCCGCCGCACGGGGTCCCGACGTCGTACTACGCGTCCGTCCAGCTCGAATGCGACGTCCGGCTGATCGACGACGCCGCGGAGAAGGCCGCGCTGCTCGACAGGCAGCTCGCGCATTTCGAGCCCGGTTCGGGCCGGTCGGGCGTGAGCGCCACCGAGGCGCCGG
The DNA here is from genome assembly GCF_042797905.1 of Amycolatopsis sp. NPDC057786. Classification (NCBI taxonomy): domain Bacteria; kingdom Bacillati; phylum Actinomycetota; class Actinomycetes; order Pseudonocardiales; family Pseudonocardiaceae; genus Amycolatopsis; species Amycolatopsis sp. NPDC057786. The sequence continues at coordinate 56,857 of NZ_JBHVKW010000047.1, read as the reverse complement.
ACAAGCGGGTTCTTCCCGGCATCCGCGGCGTCGAGCTGACCGTGACCGGGGTACGGGCGAAGTTCAAGTTCGGCGGGAACAAGCAGCCCGCCGACCGGGCACGGATCGACGCGGAACTCGCGCGGCGCGACGGCCCGATGGACGCACGGGCGCGGGCGCAGCTGGCGCGGCGGGAGCGGTAGCAAAGGTCCCTTGCTCCCCTCCGGCGGCGACTGTGTGGATTTCTGGTCACCCAACGCACCGGAATCCACACGGTCACAACGCGGAGTGAGGGGTGTGTGGAAATAGGGACACTCAACGTCTCTATTTCCACACACCCCTCACTCCGCGGCAGCAAAGGTCCCCCGCTCCCTTTCCGCAGGTCAACGCGCCAGGCGGTAGCAAAGGTCCCTTGCTCCCCCGCGGCGCGACGAAGCCAGGCCTGATCACGGTGACCGTGTGGATTTTGGGACGTCAGATGTCCCGAAATCCACACGGTCATCTGCGGCAGCAAAGGTCCCCCGCTCCCTTTCCGCAGGTCAGCGCGCCAGGCGGTAGCAAAGGTCCCTTGCTCCCCGCCGCCGGAACCGCGGGTCAGCGCCGCCGTCGCCGAAGCCCGACGAGACCGGCCAGCACCACCGAACTGACCGCGCCCAGCCAGCCGACCACCCGCGAGAGTTCCACGGCCCGCGTCACGTGCCCGGCGTCCGGGTTGCGGCCGATGCCGAGCACCGGCAGTTCCTCGACCCCGTGCGGATACACCGTCCGCCCGCCGACCCGGATCTCCAGCGCCCCCGCGAACGCGGCCTCGACTCGGCCCGCGTTGGGGCTCGGGTGTGCGATGGTGTCCCGCCGCCACGCCCGCCACGCGCCGCCCGCCGACCCGCCGACGACCGGGGCCGCGAGGACGGTCAGCCCGGCGGCGACCCGGGTCGGTACGAGATGGACGACCTCGTCCAGCCGGGCGACGAGCCACCGGTACCGCTCGGGACGCCCACGCCCGATACCGCGCAGCAGGCTGATCACGCGCGAGCCGAGCAGGCCGGGGACACCGGCCAGCGCTCCCCACACCAGCGGCGCGATGACGACGTCGGCGGTGTTCTCGGCGAGCGTCTCCACCGAGGCGCGCGAAAGGCCGATGACGCCGAGGTCGTCGGCGACCCGGGGGTCCAGTGTGGACAGTGTGCCGCGCGCGGTTTCAAGTTCGCCTTCTTCGAGGTCCCTTGCCAGCGACGTGCCGTGCGCGGCCAGGCCGGCGGCGCCGAGGACGGCCCAGGTGGTCACCGCGGTCGTGGTCGCCTGGAGGACGGGGCTGCGCCGTCCGGCGCGTTCGGCGAGCACGCCCGCCAGCACGGCTGAGCCCGCGAGACCACCGGTCCACAGGACTCCGGCCACCGGATGCTTCGACCGCACTTTCGCGTCGACCCCCGAAGCCGCCCTGGCGAACGCCGTCACCGGACGCCGTGACCGTGGGTCCCCGATCGCCCCGTCCGCGGCCACCCCCAACACCAAGCCGATCGCGCGCGCCGCGCTCACCATCGCCCCCTGCATGCAGTATCCCTCGAAGACCTGCAGAGATTACTCGAAGATCATCCGTCCAGAAGGACGGCCATCTCGTCACGCGCCTGAATGACGATGTCCCGCATCGCGCGTTCGGCCCGGTCCGCGTCACCGGCGTCGACGGCCGCCGCGACCTCGACGTGCAGGGCGACGGCCTCTGGTTGCGGCTCCTCCGGCATCAGCCCGTGCCCGGTGCGCCCGGCGAGCACCGCGGCGACGACCGCCGAAAGCTGCGCGAACATCGGATTCCGCGACGCGGACAAGAGCAGATCGTGGAAGGCGACGTCGTGCCCCAAAAAGGTTTCGAGATCCCGCTGGTGCGCTGTCTCCTCCAGCCTCTTCGCCAAGGCCCGGAGACGGCCGCCTTCTTCCGGTGTCGCCCGCAGCGCGGCGTACCGGGCGGCGCACGGTTCGACGCCGGAGCGTAGTTCGGTGAGGGTTCGCAACGCGGTCTTCCGCTCGGATCCGTCGAGCTGCCAGCGGAGCAGTCGCGGGTCGTAATGATTCCAGTCTCGCGGCTCGCGCACGATCACTCCGACGCGGCGCTTGCTGCTGGTCAGGCACATCGTTTCGAGAACGCGCACCACCTCGCGCGCCACCGTGCGGGACGCGCCGAACCGCTCCTGAAGCTCCTCCGAACGCAGGACGGAGCCCGGCGGGAGCTCCCCATTGGCGATCGCGGAGCCGAGCGCGTCGAGCACCTCGGCATGCCTGTCATTGCCCACCAGGCGACTGTAACGTTCTGACTCGATTAAGTAGTACTTGATGTTGCTTAAGTAGTACTTTTGAGCTGTACTCGTCCCGGCTACAACGACGTGGGAGGTACGGATGACCGTCATCGTGGTGATGGGCGTTTCCGGCTCGGGAAAGACGACCGTGGGCACGGCACTCGCCGAACGCCTCGGCGTCGACTACGCCGAAGCGGACACGTTCCATCCGAAGGCGAACATCGACAAGATGAGTTCCGGCCACCCGCTGAACGACGAAGACCGGCGACCCTGGCTCGAAGCCATCGCCGCCTGGATCCGGGACCACCAGTCCTCCGGCGGCGTCGTGACGTCCTCCGCGCTCAAGTACCGCTACCGCGACATCCTGCGCGGCGGCGGTGACGTCTGGTTCCTGCACCTGCACGGCGACCGCGACCTGCTCGCCGACCGGATGAAGACCCGCTCCGGCCATTTCATGCCGGTGTCCCTTCTGGACTCCCAGCTCGCCGATCTCGAACCGCTGCAACCGGACGAATTCGGCCTCGTCGCCGACATCGCGAAGAAGCCGGAAGAGATCGTCGACACCGCCCTTTCCGCTTTCGAGGACCGCTGATGACCACCACACTCGCCGCCGCCTGGACCGGACACGACACCCGTCTCATCGGCGCGACGGTGCTCGCCATCGCCGTGATCGTCGTCCTGATCACCAAGGCGAAGCAGCATCCGTTCCTGGCCCTGATCCTCGGCTCCGGCGTGCTCGGGCTCGTCGGGGGCATGCCGGTGGACAAGCTGATCAAGAGCTTCAGCTCCGGTGTCGGCTCCACCGTCGCCTCGGTCGGCGTGCTCATCGCACTCGGCGCGATGCTCGGCAAACTGCTCGCCGACTCGGGCGGCGCCGATCAGATCGTCGACACCATCCTGCGCCGCGCGGGCGACCGCGCCCTGCCGTGGGCGATGGCGCTGGTCGCCGCACTGATCGGGCTGCCGATGTTCTTCGAGATCGGCCTGGTCATGCTGATCCCGGTGATCCTGCTGGTCGCCAAGCGCACCGGGAAACCGCTGCTGATGCTGGGAATCCCCGCACTCGCCGGCCTTTCGGTGCTGCACGGTCTCGTCCCGCCGCACCCAGGGCCGCTCGCCGCCGCTGGCGCGCTGAACGCGAACGTCGGCCTCACCCTGGCCTTCGGCCTGCTCGTCGCGATCCCGACGGTGATCATCGCCGGGCCGCTGTTCGGCAAGCTGGCCGCGAAGATGGTCCCGGACGCCGTCGCGCCCGAACGCCTGATCCCCGAATCGTCCTCTTCGGACGGTCGGCGGCCCGGTTTCGTCGCGACGCTGTCCACCGTGCTGCTGCCCGTAGTGTTGATGATGGGCAAGGCGCTCGCGGACATCCTGCTGGAGAAGGAGAACCACGTCCGCCGCGTGCTCGACTTCATCGGCGATCCGCTGGTGGCGCTGCTCGCCGCGGTCCTGGTCGGCATGCTCACCCTGGGCAAGTCCGCGGGCTTCACGCGGGACAAGCTGTCGTCGACACTGGCGGACTCGCTGCCGCCGATCGCCGGCATCCTGCTCATCGTCGGCGCGGGCGGCGGATTCAAGCAGACCCTCGTCGACGCCGGCGTCGGCAACGTCATCACCAGTCTCGCCACCGGCGCGAACCTGTCGCCACTGTTGCTCGGCTGGCTGGTCGCGGTCGCGATCCGGCTCGCCACCGGCTCCGCGACGGTCGCGACCGTGTCCGCCGCCGGCATCGTGGCCCCGCTCGCCGCGACCATGGACCCGTCGCACAGCGCGCTGCTGGTGCTCGCGATCGGCGCCGGTTCGCTGTTCTTCTCCCACGTCAACGACGCCGGGTTCTGGCTGGTCAAGGAGTACTTCGGGCTTTCGGTCGGGCAGACGCTGAAGAGCTGGTCGATCATGGAGACGGTCATCTCGGTGGTCGCGATCGCGCTGATCCTGCCACTGGGCGCCCTGTTGTAGCCGAGGGTTGACACGTGACCTTTTGGTCACCTATTCTTTCGATGTGCCCGACGACGACCTGGTTTTCAAGGCCCTGGCGGATCCGACCCGCCGGTTCCTGCTCGACCAGTTGTTCGCGCGTGACGGCCGCACGCTGACCGAGCTCGAGTCCGAAGTGGACATGAGCCGGTTCGGCGTGATGAAGCACTTGAAGCTGTTGGAAGAAGCCGGACTTGTCGTCACGCGCAAGGAGGGCCGGGAAAAGAAGCACTTCCTCAACCCGGTACCGATCCGGCAGATCCACGACAGGTGGATCGACAAGTTCACCGAGCGCAACGTGACCGCGTTGCTCGACCTCAAGGCCGAACTCGAGGCCCCGGAACTCGAAAACGAGGAGCCCTCATGACCGACACGCAGGTTTACCGCGTCTACATCAAGGCCACCCCGGAGAAGATCTGGGACGCCATCACGAAGCCCGAATGGTCGCGGAAGTACGGCTACACCGGCCTCGTCGACTTCGACCTCCGGCCGGGTGGCAAGCACGTCACCCACCCCACGCCGGAATACGTCGAGGCGGGGTTCACGAACGACCTGGTCGACGGCGAGGTCCTCGAGGTCGACCCACCGCGCAAGCTGGTCATCACCTGGAAGCTGCTGATGGACCCCTCCTTCGACAAGGAGCCGTACACCAAGCTCACCTACGAGATCGAAGAGACGAAGACCGCGGGCACCCGGCTGACCGTCACCCACGACGTCACCGACGCGCCGACGACGGCCGCGCTGGTCAACGGCTCGCAGGAGGACGTCAACGCCGGGCCGGGCGAGAACGCCGGTGGTGGCTGGGCGTGGATCCTGTCGGACCTCAAGACGCTGCTGGAGACGGATGAGCCGCTCGTTCCCGCCGCTTCCTGAGCCGGGTGCTGAAGGGGACTTTCCCCGCATAAGACGCCACAAAGGGGCCCTTCACCGCATCACATGCGGTGAAGGGCCCCTTCAGCCCTCCCTAGACCCGTTTGGTGGCGGCCTTCAAAGCGACCTTGGCGGCGCCGGAGGCACCGATGGTGTCCAGCGCGAACAGCGCCGCGCCGACCACCGGGGCCACGTCGACCACCTGAATCGAGGCCTGCGGCGCCACCTTCAGGCATCGCCGTTCGATCTCCGCGATCACCCTCGCGCCGACCCCGGTCAGCACTCCCCCGCCGAGGATGACCTCGGGCGCTTCCCCGGTGAGCTCCAGCCGCCGCAGGATGACCGAGACCAGCAGGGCGACCTCTTCGACGAACCGGTCGACCACGTCCTGCGCCACCTCGTCGCCGCCCGCCGCGACGGCGAACAGCAGCGGGCACAGGGCGTGGATCGAATCGGCGTGCAGCTCCCCGAAGTGCAGGCGCTCCACCACTTCCAGCACCGAAGACGTCTTGAAGTGCGCGGTCACGGCTGCTTGCAAAGCCGTTCCGGGGCCCCGGCCGTCCTCGGCACGGACGGCCCACCACAGCGCCTCCTCGCCGAGCCGGTAGCCGCCGCCCCAGTCGCCGGAGATCTTGCCCAGCGCGGGAAACCGGTGCTCACGGCCGTCGGCGCTGACGCCGGCGCCGTTGATCCCGGCGCCGCACACCACCGCCACGCCCGTCCCGTCGGTGCTGCCCGCGCGCAGCAGCGCGAGCGTGTCGTTGCCGACGATCAGCGTGTCGCTCCAGCCGCGCGCCGCCAGCGCGGCGTGCAGGATCGCTTCCTCCTGCGGGAAATCCAGCCCCGCGAGGTAGGCGGACGTATGTGTCGCGAAAGGACGTTCGTCGGGAAGCCCTGCCCCGCGAAGGGCTTCCAGGACCAGCTTCTCCAGCGCCTGGACGCTGCCGTCGACCCCGATGTTCTGCGGGGACGCGCCCGGGCCTCGCGACTGTCCGAGCACCCTTCCGTCCCGCGAGACGATCAGGACGTCGGTCTTGCTGTTGCCGCCGTCGATCGCGACGACGACGTCCTGTGGGCCGGCCGTCATGCCCCCGCCCACGGCAGGAACTCACGGTTGGTCCGCACCAGCGTGTCGGCGAGCTGATCGGCCTTGGTGTACTGGCCGACCAGCGGATGCGCGAGCAACGCGTCGGCCACCCGATCGCGGCCGCCCTTGATCGCCGCCTCCAGCGCGAGGTGCTCGTACGCGGTCACCCCGGCGATGAGCCCGGCGAACCGCTGTTCCACCGGCGGCTGCGGGATCGGGCGCGGCCCGTTACCGTCCACAAGGGACGGAACTTCGATGACGGCGTCGTCGGGCAGGAAGTCGAAGGTGCCTTCGTTGCGGACGTTGACGACGTGCTCCTCCGCCGGGCCACCCGAGGTGAGCGCGTGCACGAGCTGCACCGCGGCCTCGGAATAGTAAGCACCGCCCCGCTTTTCCAGCTGCTCCGGCTTGGTCACCACCTCCGGGTCGAGGTAGACCTTCAGCAGTTCTTCCTCGACATCGCTGACCACGTCCGCGCGCGGCCGCTCGGTGCGCTGCTTCGTGACCTGCTCGTCGTGCCCGTAGTAGTACTTCAGGTAGTACGACGGCACGACGTTCATCCGCCGCATCCACTCGACCGGCGCGGTGACGTGGTCGCCGAGGAATTCCGCGTGCTCCGCAAGCAGTTCGGGCAGCCGGTCCTCGCCGTTGACGAGCACCTTCCGTTCCCAGCTCAGGTGGTTCAGTCCGGTGTGGACGAGCTTGACCTCGTCGACGCCGGCGCCGAGAAGATGCGCGAACGTGCGCTGGAGGTGGATCGCGACGTTGCACAGCCCGACGGCACGGTGGCCCTCGTTCAGCAGCGCACGGGTGACGATGCCGACCGGGTTGGTGAAGTTGACGATCCAGGTGTCGTCCCCGGCGATCTTCCTTACCCGGTCGGCGATGTCGAGCACCACCGGCACGGTGCGCAGCGCCTTCGCGAGGCCGCCCGCGCCCGTGGTCTCCTGTCCGACACAGCCACAGGCGTGCGGGAACGTCTCGTCCCCGCGCCGCGCGCGCTGCCCGCCGACCCGCAGCTGGATCAGCACCGCCGCCGCCCCGTCGACGCCCTCTTCGAGACTCGACGTGGTGCGGACGCGCGCCGGATGCCCGGCGTGACTCAGCAGGCGATTGCTGAAGTCCCCGACCGCCTCCACCCGGTACGCGTCCGGATCGATCAGCACGATCTCGTCGACGTCCAAAGTGGACCGCCGTCCGGCGATCCCGTCGATCAGCTCGGGCGTGTACGTGGACCCACCACCGACGACTGCCAGTTTCATCCCTTGACCCCTGTGAATGTGATGCCCTTGACGAAGGACTTCTGCGCGAACACGAACAACACGATCACCGGCAGCATGATCAGCGCGGTGGCCGCCATGGTGAGGTTCCATTCCACGTGGTGCATCCCGCGGAACGACGCGATCGCCAGTGAGAGCGGCCAGCTGTCGCGGGTCTCGCCCGTGTAGAGCAGCGGACCGAAATAGTCGTTCCAGGTGAACAGGAAGCAGAACATCGCGGTGGCCGCGATCCCCGGCTTCGCCATCGGGATCAGCACCTTGACCATCGCCTTGAACTCGGTGCAGCCGTCGATCTTCGCCGCTTCGAGGTAGTCCTTCGGAATGGTGAGGAAGAACTGCCGCAGCAGGAAGATCGAGAACGCGTCGAAGAAGAAGTACGGCGCGATCAACGGGATCAGCGACCCGGTGAACCCGAGCCGCACCCACAGGTCGTACAACGGTACGACGGTGACCTGCGGGGGCAGCATCATCGCGGCGACGGTCAGCATGAAGAACAGGTTCTGCCCGCGGAACTTCAGCTTCGAAAGCGCGTACGCCGCCGGGATCGCCGAGACGAGCGCCCCGAGGGTGGCCAGCGTCGAATACAGCATGCTATTGCCGAAATACCGCAGCAGCGGCGCCTTTTCGAACACCTCGATGAAGTTCTCGAAATGCCATTCGGTCGGCCAGAAGTTCGACGAAAGCGCCTGATCGCTGGACATCACCGCGGTGAGGAACACGAACAGGATGGGCAGCATGAAGATCACGCCCATCGCGATGCCCACACTGTGCGTCGCGATCCAGTAGAGCTTCTTGTCCCACTTTCGTCGCATCCGCACCTTCGGCGGTTCGGACGCCGGGGCGGTGTGCGGCCGCTCAGCGAGTGTCGTCATCCGCCTTCCTCCTGATGCTGGGACTTACGAAGCTGCCGCACGAGAATCCAGGTGAACCCGGCCGAAACGACGAACAGCAGGACCGCCATCGCCGCCGCGTAACCCATGTTGAAGTACCGGAATCCCTGGACGTACAGCCAAACCGGATAGGTCAGCGTCGAATTCTGTGGTGCGCCGATGAACTTCGTGTTGCCGGCGACGTCCGCCGCGCCGGCCGCGGCCGATCCCGCGACGATCGCCTGTGTGAAGAACTGCAACGCGAAGATGATCGAGTTGACGATGCCGAACAGCAGCACCGGCGAGATCGACGGCAGCGTGACGTGCCAGAACCGGCGGACCGGCCCGGCGCCGTCGAGTTCCGCGGCCTCGTACTGCTCCTGCGGCACGTCCAACAGCGCCGCCAGGATGATGATCATCAGCTCGCCCGAACCCCACATCACCAGCAGGGTCAGCGCCGGCTTCGACATCGCCGGGTCGTTGAACCACAGGCCGCCGTCGATGCCGACGAAGTCCAGGAACGCGTTCACCGGGCCGTATTCCGGGTTGAACAGGAACACGAAGGCCAAGGTCGCCGCGGCGGGCGGAGCCAGCGAAGGCAGGTAGCACAGCGTCCGGACCAGGCCGACGCCCGATTTCAGGCGGGAGATGACCGAGGCCACGCCGAGCGCGAACACCACCCGGCAGACGGTCAGGACGATCACCAGCCACAACGTGTTGTACGCGGCGGTGCCGACCAGCGGCTCGCTGGTGAACATCCGGACGTAGTTGTCGAAGCCGATGAACTCCGGCGCGTTGATCAGGTCGTACCGGGTGAACGAGTAGTACACCGTGGCGATCAGCGGGTACCCGAAGAAGATCAGGAAACCCAGCATCGCCGGGGCGATGAAGTAGAAGACGGTGCGACGGCGGCGCGCCGCGCTCCCCTTCCGCGTCCGGGTGGACGCGGAAGGGGAGGCGACCGCCCTGGAATCCAGGGTCGAAGTCATGCGATCAGCCGCCGGCGCGTTTCTGGGCCAGCTCGTCGTTGATCTGAGCGTCGACCTGCTTCAGACCCGCGACCATGTCCGGGACGTTGCCCGCCTGCCACTTCTCGGCGAAGTCGTTGACCGCCTTGAGGTGCGCGTCGCCGATCGGGGTCGACGGGTTCGGCGTCAGCTTGCCGCCGTTGTACAGGTCGAGGAACGTCTTGAACTCCGGCGTGACCTCGAGCTTCGGGTCGGTCAGCGCGGCCTTGGTGCTCGGGACGTTCTTCAGTCCGTTCGACAGCTCGACCAGCGTCGCCGTGTCGAGGGTGACCTGCTTGATCAGTTCCCAAGCCGCGCCGGGGTTCTTGGCGCCCTTGGGGATCGCGATGATCGTGCCCGTGGTGAACGCGCCGCCGTAGCGGTCGGGTTTGCTGTCGAGCACCGGCGGGGCCGCGGTGCCGAACTTGAGCTGCGGCGCTTGGTCCTTGATGAACGCGGTGCGGTACTCGCCGTCGATCATCATCGCGAGCTTGCCGCGCTGGAAACCGTGGTCCGCCGAGTACTCCTCGCCGAGACCGGCCTTGAACTGCTCGACCTTGGCGTGGCCGCCGTAGAAGTCCACCAGCTGCTTCTGGAAGTCGAACATCGCCTTCCACTCAGGGCTGTCGGCGAGGTGCGACTGGCCGTCGGGGCCGAGGTAGGTGGCGCCGAAGTTCGGGGCCCAGTACTGCGCCATGTTGGCGTAGAACGGCATCGACGGCAGGAAGCCGGCGACCTTGATGGAGCCGTCGGCGTTGAACTCGGTCAGCTTCTTGGTGGCCTCGAACAGTTCCGAGGTCGTCTTCGGCGGCGACGTGACACCCTTCGCCGCGAACATGTCCTTGTTGTAGTAGAAGCCGTAGACGTCGGCGAGCAACGGCATGGCGCAGCGCTTGCCCTGGAATTCGGTGTAGCTGCGCACCGCGTCGGGGATCTGCGTCAGGTCGATCTTGTCGCGGTCGATGTAGGGCTTGAGATCCTGGAAACTGCCCGTCGAGCACCAGGCGCCGAGGTTGTCGGTGAAGAACGAGATCGCCACGTCCGGTGGGTTGCCACCGCGGATGGACTGGGTGATCTTGTCGTCGTCCTGCTGACCTTCGTGCTTGATCTCGATGTTCGGGAACTTCGCCTTGAGCTTGTTGAGCCCGGCGGTGACCACGTTGTACTCGCGGTCGGTGAACTTGCTGTAGACGGTCAGCGTGAGCTTCGCGTCCGCGGCGGGGGCGGCCGCCGCGTCGCCCGCCCCACCGTTCGGGCCGCTTGCGGCGCCCGAACAAGCGGACACCAGTGCGGCGACGGTGACCGCGCCGAGCACTATCGAGCCGCGCCAACGGCGGCCACTTCTCCGAACCTGGGTCGTGGAACTCATGACCCTCCTCCTAGTTGGTTGGGGCGGGAGACGGTGGTTCTGTTCGTGAATCCGGGATCGCCACGATCGGATTTGGCTCTCCCGCCCCGGACCGCCCTGGCCCGAGGAGCGAAGGGGTGTTGACGCCGAAGACGTCCCGGCGGACGGTGGCGAGCGCCGACTGGAGCGCGCCCGCGCGGACCGCGTTGCCCTGCACCGAAGCGACCCCGACGGGGGTGCGGGGCAGGACCAGTTCGTGCAGCCTTTTCGCGACCAGTGCGGCGAATTCGTCGCCACCTGCCCGGCTGGTGTCGCCGGAAAGGAGCACGAGTTCGGGGTCGACGACCGCGATCAGGCCTGCCGCTCCGCCCGCGACACGGCGGGCGAGGTCGTCGAGGAAGGGTTCGTTGTGGTTCTCGCGGGCCTTGGTGACCGCGTCCGCGCCGTCCTCGGCTTCGATACCGTGCGCGGCGGCCAGCTCGACGACGGCCGGGGACGCGACGAGATCACCGAAACGATCTCCCGCGCGAGGCTTCTCCTTCGGCGTGGCAACGGAAACCGGGTCGGGAACGCGCATCCAGTCGATCTCGCCGCCACCGCCGGTCGCGCCGCGCAACAGCCTGCGGCCGACGACCACCGCGCCGCCGACGCCGTCGCTGAGCCAGATCATCACGAAGTCGTCGAGGCCGACGGCCTGGCCGACCGTCATCTCCACGATCGCGACGAGGTTGACGTCGTTCTCGATGGTGACCTCGACACCGAGTTCCCGGCTGAGCCTGCCCGGCACGTCGAAACCGAGCCAGCCGGGGATGTGGGGCGCCGAGGAGAGCAAGCCGGTGCGGGGATCGAAGGCACCCTGCGCGCCGATGACGACGTGGCGGAGATCGGTGGCGGCGAGGCCGGCGCTGTTCGCGACGCTGGTGAGCGCCGTGCCGAAGGTGCCGACGACGTCCGCGCCCTCGTGGACCGGCAGCGGGACCTGGTACTCCGCGAGCACCGCGCCCGAGACGTCGGCGACCACGAAGTCGGCCTGCTGCGGCGTCAGGTCCACGGCCGCGACGTAGGCGACACCACCGTTGACCTGCCAGAGCTGCGCCCTGGGGCCGCGGCCCCCGCCGCGGACGCCCGCCTTGGTGACGACGTCGTCCTGTTCGAGCCGGGTGAGCAGCTGCGCAGTCGCGGGCTTCGACAGGCCGATGGCGACCTCGAGCTCGGAGCGCGTCAGAGGACCGTCCCTGAGGAGGACCTCGATGGCCGCGCGATCGTTGATCTCGCGCAGCATTCGCGGACTGCCGGCTCGCACTTGGCTCGCTCCCGACTTCGTTAGGAAACTTTACAGACGGTTTCCGGGGACTGTAGTGAGCCGAGCCACAGCCGTCAACGGGGCCGGGAAACAGGGAGGTAACGCTTGGACGTGTTTCGCACAGTGGGTATATGCACCGGCGCGGAGAGTGCGCGGCTGGCGATCACCTGCGGGACCGATCGGACGACACGCGTGATCCGACGGACGACACGCGTAGCTGGAGGGACGACTCGAACATCAGCCGCGTGTCGTCCATTCAGTCACGCGCGTCGTCCACCCAAGCACGCGTGCCGTCCGTCTAGTCACGCGTGTCGTCCACCCAAGCACGCGAAACCGTCATCGGATTTCTTGACCGGTCATTCTTGAATGACTATTCTCAAACTCATGGCCCGACCACGCCAGTTCGACGAGAAGACAGCGATCGAAGCCGCGGCGGCGGTCTTCCGGCAGCGGGGATACCACGCGACCTCGGTCGATCACCTCGTCGAGGCGACCGGTGTCCACCGGGGGAGCCTGTACGGCGCGTTCGGCAGCAAGCACGGCTTGTTCGCCCGGGTGCTGGAGCACGTCGCCGCCGACCGGCACGACAGCGCCGGACGGCTCGACGTCCTGCTGGTCGCTCTGCTCGAAATCGCGCCCGAGGACGAGCGGTTGCGCGCGCGGATCCTGGCCGTCATCGAGGACGGCGGGACGACCCCGGACGAGCTGGGAAGACGGCTGCTGGCCCGCGCCGGATTGCCGGACATCGACAACGGAGGAACGACATGAGCAACAACCGCGTCACCATCACCGGAGACCGCCTGGTGGTCGAACCGGTGGGGATCGACAAGATCTGGTCATTCACCCGGCGGCTCGAATTCCCGCTCGCCCACGTGCGCGGCGCGACGCACGATCCGGGGATGCGTGACGAGCCGAAGGGCTGGCGCGGACCGGGTCTCCACCTGCCTGGGAAGCTCTGCGGCACCTTTCACGCCGACGGTGACCGGCAGTTCTGGAACGTCTCCGGCTTCGACCGCACGGTCGTCATCACCCTCGACAAGGCCGAGGACTTCAACCGGCTCGTGCTCACGGTCGACGATCCCGCCGGGACCGTCACCGCCGTCAACAACGCGATCGCGTGACAACCCGCTTGGGTGCGTGAAGGCCCCTTCACGCACAGCCGTTACGTGCCAGACGACGAAGGGCCGCTCAGGAGGTTCGAGGCCTCCCGAGCGGCCCTTCGACGACGCGGTAGTGAATCAGAAGTTGGGCTGCACGTACAGGTCGTACACCCAGGGGAACGTGGGCGAGGGGTAGCACATCCACCCGTTCCAGTCCCCGGCGATCTGGCCATGGTGGCCCGTGATCCCGCAGTCCTCCTGGCTGTACGAACCGAAGTACTCGTAGTCCGAGGCCTGTGCCGCTCCCGCGGTCACGGCGCTTATCGAGGCGAAGGCCGCCACAGCGGCTCCGGCGACGGCGAACCGCCGCAAGGTGTTCTTCATGTTTTCCCCAGTGTCCTGACTCGACAATCCTGAAAACCGGACGGCAGGAGATTAGCGGACACTGGATCACCGCGTGATCAAACGCCGAACTCGCGTGATCAAAGGCGTAACTCGCGTGCTCGGAGACGGAACTCGTCCAATCACGCGAGTTACGCGTTCAAGCACGCGAGTTACGCGTTCAAGCACGCGAGTTACGCCGGGGATCAGACGCCGGCCCAGGCCGCCAGCATCACGCGCGCGATCGACGAGTTGCCCGGCAGCACCAGCTGCCGGGTGCCACCGGCGATCGGCGTCGGCACGGCGCCCGCGTTCCGCAGCTGACTGTTCGCGAAAGCGGCCCGCACCTCCTCGCGCGAAACCCAGAACGCCTCTTCGATCTCGCCCTCCGCGGGCACGATCGTCGAAGAGATGTCGGCCCGCGCGGTGAACCCGAGCATGATCGACCGTGGGAACGGCCACGGCTGGCTGCCGAGATAACGCACATCGCGCACCTCGACGCCGACCTCTTCGCGGATCTCCCGCTCGACACAACCTTCGAGCGATTCCCCCGCCTCGACGAAACCGGCGAGGATCGAGTACCGGTCCGGCGGCCAGATCGGCTGCCGCGCCAGCAGGACGTGCTCACCGTTGACGCCGGCGTCGTCGTGCACGAGGCAGATCACCGCCGGGTCGGTGCGCGGATACTCCTCACGGCCGCAGCCGGTGCACTTGCTCGCCCAGCCCAGCTGGATCAGCTCGGTCGGGCTGCCGCAGCGCGTGCAGAACTTCGCCTGCCGCCGCCAGGCCTGCAGTGCCTGCGCGGTGGTGAACAGGCCGGCCGACGTGTCGTCGAGCAGGTCGCCATAGCCGCGCAGGTCGACCCAGATCTCGCCGTCGCGGCGCTGGACCTGTTCGACGACGCCCCAGCTGCCCGCCATTTCGACGGTCTCGGTCTCCCCGGCGGGGCGGCCGGGCATCGACCAGTAGTCGGTGCCCTGCCACTCCCCCAGGAAGACCGCGTCGGCGGGCGGCTCGGTGCCGAAGTCCTGCGACTTGCGGGTCGCGAGCGTGCCGGAACCCTCCACCACCGGGGTGCGCGCGTGCTCGTCGAGCAGCACGATCCGGGCGTTCGGCCAGCGCTCGGCGAGCCTGTCCGGATTGGTGCGCAAGGATTCCTGACGGTCCGCAGTGGAGCGCGAAAGCGTCGGGAGCGCCCCCAACCCGAACGGCGTCTCCATCAGGAGGGCTCCCCGACGGTCACGTCGCCCAGCGCCGTCAGCTTCGGCGCGAGGACATCGGCGTCGCCGACGACGACCCCGGTGAACCGCTTGGGCGCGAAGAACTCCAGCGCCGCGTTCGCCACTTCTTCGGCGGTGACCGCGGCGAGGCGCTCCGGATGCCCGGCGAGCCATTCGACGCCCAGCCCCGTCGCGGCGAGCGCGGACAGCTGCGCGGCCAGGCCTCCTTGGGACGACGCCGCCGTGACCAGCGAACCGATCGCGTACTGCCGCACCGACTCGACCTCGTCGGCGGTCGGCGGCACGAGACCCAGCCTGGCCAGCTCGTACCGCGTCTCCATGAGCGCGGCGGCGGTCGCGTCGGTCGCGGTGTCCGCGTCGACGTTCACCACGGCGGTCTGGTCGGTGAACTCGAACCCGGAGTGCGCGCTGTAGGTGTAACCCTTGTCCTCACGGATGTTCTCGACCAACCGCGACGAGAAGTACCCGCCGTACACGAGGTTCGCCAGCTGCAGCGCCGGGTACCGCGGGTCCGTGCGCGACACGGTCTGCGCGGACAGCCGGATCTGTGACTGCACGGCACCGGCCCGCGGCACCAGCAGGACGTTGCCGCCGGTGAGTTCGGGCAGCACTGGCAGACGGACGGCGGAGCGGTCCGAAGCCCAGCCGCCGAACGCCTTCTCCAGGTCGCCGATGACGCTCTCGGGGTCGATGTCGCCGACGATCACCAGCACGGATCCCCGCGGCAGCACCGAAGCCCGGTGCAGCGCGCGAACCTGGTCCGGCGTGACGACCGCGACATCTTCGGCCTGCGGGACCTCGCGCACGGCCGGGTGGTCGCCGTAGCGGTGCTTCTGCAGCGCCTCGCGGGCGATCGTCCTCGGCTGCGTGCGGGAGACGGCGATCCGCTCGATGAGCCGCTCGCGTTCCCGCTCGACCTCGGCGTCCGCGTACGACGCGCCGGTGAGCGAGTCGGCGAGGACGTCGAGCATCGTCGGCAGGCCGTCGGCCAGCGAGGTACCGGTGATGATCAGGCGCTCCGGGTCGACACCGGACGCGAGGTCACCGCCGATCAGCGCCAGATCCGCGTCGATCTCGATGCGGTCGCGGCGGGCCGTGCCGGTCAGCAGGGTTTCGGCCAGCACCTCGGCGGTGGCCGGGTGCAGCTTGTCCTCACCGGCGAACGGGATCCAGACGCGCAGCTCTACCAGCGGCACGGTGGGCTTCCGAACGGCGAGCACCCGCAGCCCGTTGCTCAGCGTGGTGTCCACATGGGACAGATCGGCGGCGGCGCGCTGGGTCCCCAGCGAAGGGACCGGACGCGGCCCGGTGGCCGTGCGGCCGATCTCCTCGGCGGTGCGGTGCGGTGCGCTCACTGCTCGGTACCTTCCTGGTCTGAAGATCCACTACCCGGGCGGACGACGAGCACGGCGCGCGAATCCGGCCGCAGCGCCTTCGCCGCCGCCGAAACGGCCTCCCCGGTGATCGCCGAGATCTTCTCGGCGAGCCGGTATACCAGCGAAGCGTCGCCGTACAGCAGCTCGAACGAGCCGAGGGCCAGCGTGCGGGACACCAGCTTGTCGTGCTCGGAGTGCAGGCTCGCGGCCCAGCGCGCGGTGACCTTCTTGATCTCCTGGTCTTCCGGCGGCGTGGCCGCCAGCTTCTCCAGTTCCTCGTCCAGCGCGGCGAGGACCTGGTCGGTGCTGACCTCGTGCGGGTGGATCGCGGTGATGGTGAACGTGTCCGGGTCGCGGGCCTCGAACGGCCCGAACAGCCCGGCGCCCGCGCCGATGTCGACGACCAGCGGCTCACGGTGCACCAGGCGCTGCTGCAGGCGGGAGCCGTCGCCGTCGGTCAGCACGCCGGCGAGCACGAGGTTCGCCAGATAGCCGTCGAGGTCGTTGATCGGATCCGGCATGCGGTAGCCGACGCCGACCGCGGGCAGCGGGGCGTGCGGGTCCACGTGCTCGCCGCGCAGCTCTCCCTCGGGGGCGGGCTCGGCGAACGACGGACGCTGCGGCGCGGGCCGGTGCGGCACGTCGCCGAAGTGCTTCTCGATCAGCTCGCGGGCCTCCTCGACGGTGAAGTCACCGGCGACGGTCAGCACCGCGTTGGCGGGCGAGTAGTAGGTGTCGAAGAAGGCCGCGCAGTCGTCGAGGGTGGCCTGTTCGAGATCCTCGAAACCGCCGTAACCGTTGTGCGCGTTGGGGAACGTGGAGTACAGCACCGGCGGGAGCAGGATCCACGGGAACCCGCCATACGGCCGGTTCAGCACGTTGAGGCGGATCTCCTCCTTGACCACGTCGATCTGGTTGGCCAGGTTCTCCTGTGTCAGCTTCGGCGCCCGCATCCTGTCCGCTTCGAGGAACAGGGCGCGCTCGAGAGCCGCGGCGGGGAGGACCTCGAAGTAGTCCGTGTAGTCCGGATGGGTGGAGCCGTTGAAGCTGCCACCACTCGACTGGACGTACCGGAAGTGCGCGAGCTTCTCCAGACTCTCGCTCCCCTGGAACATCAAATGCTCGAAGAGGTGCGCGAAACCGGTGCGCCCTTCGGGCTCGGAACGGAAGCCCACGTCGTAGTGGACGCTGACACCCACCACCGGAGCGGTCGCGTCGGGCGCGAGCACCACGCGCAGACCGTTGTCGAGGGTGAATCGGACAAGCTCGGGATCGGCCATGCGCACCACCCTACGGGCTCCTCAGGCCTCCAGGCGACGACCCTGGCGGGTCGCGGCGAAGGTTCCCACTAGCGCGGCCGTGAAGTCGCTCACCCGCTCGATCGGGACCTCATCGCCGTCTTCCTTGCCGTACCAGTAGATCTTGGGCGGACCCTTGAGCGCGGCGAATCCGGCGACCCAGTGTTCTTGTTCGCCGAGAGCGAGCGCGTACGGCAGCGCCCGGGAAAGGAGCACCTCGCGTTCGAGCTTCGGGACGGCCGTCGCGTCGGTCGCCAGCAGCGCGTCACGGACGCCGAGCAGCCGCCGGTGCAGCGCGACACCGGCGCCGGTGCGCACCGGCAGCCACCGGGCGGCGACGGCGAGTACCGCGCCCGCGGCGATGACGATCACCCCGAGCTGGGCGTAGCCGACGGTCAAGGCCAGCAGGACGGTGAGGAACAGACCGTAGAAGCAGATCCGCAGGCCGGCGCGGGTCAGCCTGCCGGGCAGCCGCGAGTACCAGCGACGGTCGACCACGCTGTCGGCCAGCGCGTCACGCACCGTTTCGATGCCGATCCGCGCCGACTGGATCTCCGACAGCAGCACGGACTCGCGTTCGCCGGGCAGCAGCGCGTCGAAGACCGCGCGTTCGTAGGCGGTCAGCTGGTCGTCCGGCGGATTGCGGCGGACGAGCCGCCAGCCGGTCAGCTCGCCGGGCTCCTCGCTCACCCAGAGGTAGTTCCGAACGGCGAGGTCGACGACCGTCGCGGCCAGGTCGACGGCGTCGGCGCGCCCCGTGAGCACGGTCCCGACCTGTCCGGGCAGCACACCGTCGGGTGAGGTGAAAGCCTTCTCGGTGAGCAAGCGGACTGGGAGCGCGTCGCCGGGGTACTCGTCTCGCCTCCGCAGCAGGACCAGTGCCACCGCGGCCGCGATCAGCGCGAGACCGAAACCGAACCAGGCCCAGCCGACCGGAGCCGTGAGCACGAACGCGCCGGCGAAGGTCTTCGACGGTTCCAGGCGCTCGTTCTCCGGGACGGTCCCGCCGGGCAGCTCGACCGAGATCTCCATCCGCTGCCCGGCGGCGAGGTTCTGCTGGCTGAACCTGGTCAGCCCGGAATGCGCGATCTGGGCGGCCCCGCAGCGCGCGCGGGCCCCCTCGGGCCCGGCGTGGCAGGTGACCGCGTTCGGGACGGACGGCGCGGCGAAACTCGCTCGCACGAGTTCGAGCCGGGTGTCCCATCCGCCCGCGAGCTGCCAGCTCACCCTGGTCAGGCCGTCGGCTTCGGAAACCGCACCGTCCACTGTGTACCGGACGATCGAGGTCCCGCCCTTGAGCTTGACGGTGAACTCGTCGTCGGTCAGCTCGGCGTTGCCCGCGCCCTCGATGACGACGTCACGGATGCCGATGATCCGGTCACGATCGTGCGGGGCCGCCGCGCGGAGCGGGATCCGGCGGGTCATCGTCGCCTCGCTCGGCACGGACACCGCCTCGACGACCGAGAGCGCGCCGTCGCGTTCCACCTTGAGCGAGATCTCCGCGCTGTTGGGCAGCGAGGGCAACTGCGGTTCGCCTTGTGCTCCCGCCGGTGCCGCGCCCAGCACGACCAGAGCGAGCGCCAACAGCACGCATTTAGTCCTCTGAATGCGGTACTTGCGCGGGCGAACTTTCACGTCAGGCGGGGACCGGTTCGGGGCGGAGCGAGCGCAGGTGCCCGGATTCGGCGAGCAGACCGTCCAAAGCGGACAGGAACGACGGGAGGTGCGCGGCGAACCGGCGCAGGTCCCGATCGCCTTCAAGACCGCCGAACCAGTACAGCCCGGCCGAACCGTCCGCCGACGGGTCGAGCCCCTCGAACGTCCGGAGCCAGCGCTCGACGTCACCGAGCACGATGGCGTACGGCAGCGACCGGGAGAACACCATTTCCCGGTCCCCCACCGGAATGTCGACGACCCTGACGGTGTGCAGGTATTCGAGCAGCCCGCGCACCTGGCCGACCAGGCGCCTGCCGCGCGAGGTCCGCGGCGGCACCCACGAGGCGCCCAGCAGCGCGGCGACCCCGGCGAGCACGGCCGCGACGCCGAGCAGCGCGTGCCCGACGGTGAAGGTCAGGACGGCGGTGCCCACGAGGCCGAGGGCGATCAGGCCGATACCGGCCCACGTGAGTTTGTTCTTGCCCTTGTCCGGCCGGCGAGAGAACCAGCCCCGGCGCACCACGTCGGCGTACATCGCCTCACCCGCGACGCGGAGATCGACGGTGCCGCGGCCGCGGAGTTCCGACAGCAGCACGGAATCGGTGCCCTCGGGCAGGATCGCGGTGTAGATCTCGCGTTCGAAGGCGGCGAGGTGTTCGTCCGGCGCGTTGCGGCGCGCGATCTGCCAGTCGACCGTGCCCGCGCCGCGGACCTCGGCGATCCACAGGTAGTTGCGGACCGCGAGATCGACCACCGTGCCGCTGACGTCCACGACGTCGACCGTCTCGTCGACGACCGTGCCGACCTGTCCCGGAAGGACACCGTCTGGCGAGGCGAACGAGACCCGATCACCTTCGCGCATGAGGACGTCGACCGGGCCGGTGCCCGCGGTGAGCGCGCCCTTGTCGCGGCGGCGCAGCAGCCAGACGGCGAGCGCGCCGAGAACCAGGAGCAGTGCCAGCGCACCGAAACCGATACCGGCGAGGGTGGTGAGGGCGAACGCGCCGCCGACCGTGGCGATCCGCTCGAACCGCGCGTTCGCGGGCACCGTGCCCGCCGGGAGCTGGACGGCGATGTCGACCCGTTCCCCCGCCGGGAGTTTGTCCTGTTCGATGCGGACGACGCCGCTGTGATCGGTCTCCGCGAGCGAACACTGCCGGTCCGAACCGACCGGTCCGGCGAAACAGTCCACTGTGGGCATTTCGCGCGTCGGCGCGCTGAACGAAGCGGACACCCGGGACAGCTCGCCGTCCCAGCCGCTCGCGACCTGCCAGCGGACCTGCTGCGCGCCATCGACGTCCGCGACCGCTCCGTCCACTTTGTACTTGAGGGTGGCCGCGCCGCCGTCGAAGGTGGCGACCAGCTGCTCGCCGTTCGACTCGGCCTTGCCCGCGCCCTCGACCGAGACGTCACGGACGGCGTACACGCGGTCCTGCTCTTCGCCTGCGGGAACCTTCAAGGGAATCCGGCGAACGAGGTGCTGTCCACCAGGGACGGTCACCTGCTCGGTGATCGACACCGAACCGTCGCGTTCCACCTTCACCGCGACGTTCGCGGCCGCTCCGCTCGGCGGCTGGAGGAGCCCGAGTTGACCGCGCGCGCCGATCGGCGGCGGCTTCGGCAACTGCGGCGCGTTCGTCAGCGAAGGGCCCGCCGCGGGTGCCTCCGGGACGTTCGTATCCGACGGCGGGGCCATCCAGACCGAGCCCGCCGCGACGGCCACGACCGCCGTCCCCCATTTCGTCAACACAGCCACACACTCTAGGGCAGCCGATCTATGCTGACCGCCGAAACGCCGAATCCGCCACCTGGGCGAACGGCGTTGCCGAATCGCATGGGGGATCCACTCGATGAACCAGCAGCCGCCCGGTCCGCCTGATCCGCGGCGCCGGCCGACTCCGCCACCACGTCCGCCGCAGGGTGGCCGCCCGCTGCCGCCGCCGGGAGCACGTCCGCTACCGCCGCGCGGTGGCCCGCCGATGCCTCCGCCGAACCGGCCGGGTCCCGTCCCGCCCGGTCGGCCGCCGATCCCGCCGCCGTTCCGGCCGGGTCCGCCGAGCGGCGGCATACCGCTGCCCCCGCCGGGCGCGGCTCCGCTGCCGCCGCCGCGGATCGGCGCGCCGGTCCCGTTCCGGCCCGGTGCCGTCGGCCCGCCGCAGCTTCCGTACGGTCCGCGTTTCGCGCAGCCCGCGTTCACGCCTTACGGGGGATACCAAGCCAAGAAGTCGAACGGCGGGGTCATCGCGGCGGTCGCGATCGTGGCCTTGATGGCGTTGATGGGCGGGCTGCTCATGGTGGTCACCCTCGCCGACGGCGGCTCGAAGCAGGTCGCCGATGTCGGATACTCGAGCTATCCGACGACGTCCTCTTCGGACCACACGACGACCACCACGTCGAGCGACACGTCGACCACGAGCACCCGTTCGCGCGGTTCGACCGCCTCACGCGAGACTTCGGCGGGCTCGACCCGCGAAACGTCGGCAAGCCGCGCGCCGTCCGGCCCGCGGCCGCACCTGAAGCTGGCGGACAACCCGCTGTGGCTCGATTCCCAAGTCGGCCTGCCGAACCAGCCGTGCAACCTCGCGCGCTGGGCGAACAACCCGAACGCGGCATCGGCCTTCTTCGACAGCGCGCGGCCCTGCCTGGACAGCGTCTGGCAGCAGGTCATGAACTACACGAAACTGCCGTTCCGGATCCCGACCGTGAAGTACCCGTCCGGCAAGAACTGGTCGAGTCCCTGCGGCGACGCCAGCAACAGTTCCGTGGCGGCGTTCTACTGCTCGCAGAACGAAACGCTTTACATGCCGTACGAAGGCCTTCAGGTCCCTCAGTACGGCAACCGGCCGGGCGTTTATCTTGCCCTCTTCGCCCATGAGTACGCGCATCACATTCAGGCGCTTTCCGGTATTTCGGAGGCCTACTGGACCGCGCGGTACGAAGCGGGCACCGACTCGGCGGCAGGACTGGAGATGTCGCGGCGCAACGAGCTTTCGGCGCAGTGTCTTTCCGGGACCTTCCTGGGTTCGACGGTGGGCCGCGGCGGCTCGGTCGACCAGGCGATGTACCGCGACGCCTGGCAGACCCAGGATCGCGGCGACCACAACGGCGGCCCGCGCGACCACGGTTCCGACGCGCACGCGGTCTCGTGGTGGCAGCACGGCGCGCAGAAGAACCGGATGTTCGAGTGCAACACCTGGGCGGCGAAGTCGGCCGACGTTTCCTGACCGCGCTGAGGTTTCCCGCCGGTCCGTGAAGGCCTCCTTGGGGGACTTCTCTCGGCACGGGTCAGCCCGGCGGCGCGAAGGGATTCTCCGGAACCGGCGCCGAGGGTGCTTCCGGCTGGACGACCGGTGCGGGAGCGGCCTGCCCCGGCTGGGCGGTCGCCTGCGGATACGCTTGCCCAGGCGCGGCAGGCACCGGCCGCCCGTACTGCACCGCCGGCTGCAGCTTCGCCTGATCCCGCCGCCGTCGCTCCGCCAGCACGGCCGACAGATAGGCCCAGGACGGCACCCCCGGCGGCACCGGCGCCCCGATCGCCTCCGCGACCTGCTGCGCGAGCCCGTACCCGAGCGCTTCGACCGCTTCGGGGCGTAGCTCGCTCGTCCGGCTCAGGTACTGCCGGACGGCCAGCGCGAGGTCGTTCGAAAGCCGGGTCAGGTCGAGCTGCGAGGCCCAGTACGCCAGCTGCGGCGGCATCCCGACGTACGGCGTCCTGGCGGCGGGCATCCGTTCCCGGATCACCAGCGTGCCGGCGAGATAGTCGCCGACGCGGCGGCCGTTGGGCGACAGCAGCGACGTGACCACCGCCACGACGCCGAGCATCCCCAGTGCCCAGAAGTCGATGAAGAACCCGGCGAGCCCGCGGACCAGCGCGTGCCGGAACCGCACCGGACCGCCGTCGGTGCGGACCACCCGCAGGCCGAGCGCCATCTTCCCGAGGGTGCGGCCGCGGGTCAGCGTCTCGAAGATCACCGGGTAACCGACCATGATCAGCACGACGGTCACCAGGAACAGGGTCAGCGCCAGCGCTTCGTCACCGAACGCGGCGACCTGGCTCAGCACCAGCATCGCGACGAACAGGGCGATGAGCTGGAGGGCGACGTCGAGCATCATGGCGAGCCCGCGGCTGGCGAGTTTCGCCGCGCGGACGTCCAGGACGACGGCCTCGCCGGTGACGAGTTCGGACTCTTGTTCCACCGGGCAAGCGTAGTGACGAATAGGCTGGGCGACCAAGGACGATGGCCGGGAGGGCTCCGAGTTGGACGTGGACGTGTTCGTCGCCGCGCATCAAGCCGAATGGAACCGGCTGCGTGACCTCGTCGGCCGCGCCGGGAAGCTCAGCGGCCCGGACGCCGACGAGCTGGTGACGCTGTACCAGCGCGTCGCGACGCATCTGTCGATCATCCGCTCGGTCGCGCCCGATCCGGTGCTCGTCGCGCAGCTGTCCGGCCTGGTCGCGAAGGCACGTTCGGCCGTCACCGGTTCGCACAGCCCCGCCTGGCGCGAGATCGGCCTCTTCTTCACCCAGCGGTTCCCGGCGGCGCTGTACCTGAGCCGGCGCTGGTGGCTGGCGTCGGCGGCGGCGTCGATCGCGGTGATGGCGATCGCGGCGGTGTGGATCGCCGGTGACCCTCAGGTGCTCGCGTCGCTGGCCTCGCCCGAGGAGTTCAGGGACCTGACGGCGCCGGGTGGGAAGTACGAGACGTACTACTCGTCCGATCCCGCGGGCTCCTTCGCCGCGCGTGTCTGGACCAACAACGCGTGGGTGGCCGCGACCTGCCTGTTCCTCGGCGTGGTGCTCGGTGTCCCGGTGATCTACGCGCTCTGGGCGAACTCGCTGAACCTCGCCATCGGCGCCGCGCTGATGTCCTCGGCCGGGCGGCTCGACGTGTTCTTCGGCCTGATCCTGCCGCACGGCCTGCTGGAGCTGACCGCGGTGTTCGTCGCCGCCGGAACGGGGCTGAAGCTCGGCTGGACGGTCATCGACCCGGGACGCCGGTCCCGGTCGGCGGCGCTCGGCGAACAGGGTCGCTCGGTCGTGGTGATGGCGCTGGGGCTGACCGTGGTGCTGCTGATCTCCGGCGTGATCGAGGGTTTCGTGACCCCGTCGGGCCTGCCGACCTGGGCGCGTATCGGCATCGGAGTAGTCGCGGAGGTCGCGTTCTTGCTCTATGTCTTCGTCGTCGGGCGCCGGGCCGCGAAAGCGGGCGAAGTGGGTGATGTCGACTGGCGATACGCTGGAGACGCGCGGCCGGAAGCCGGCTGACCTGGGGAAAGAGAGCAAGGGACCTTTGCTACCACTTGCGCCGCGGCCCCGTGTCGCGAAAGCCACTTTCGCGACGGCGAGCCAGCCCCCCAGAGGGGTTGGGGACGGCCCCGCCCCCCCCCCCCCGCCCCGCCCCGCGGGAC
>NZ_JBHVKW010000047.1:0-32378 GCF_042797905.1 Amycolatopsis sp. NPDC057786 | reverse complement strand
CCCGTGTCGCGTAAGCCACTTTGGCGACGTCTGACGTCCCGAAAGTGGCTTTCGCGACGTCCCCGGCAACCCCGCCGAGGCCCTGACCTGCGGAAAGAAAGCAAGGGACCTTTGCTACCACTTGCTTAGCAGGTGCAGCTGCCCTCGAAGGTGATGCTGTTCCCATCCTCCAGGCTCGCGCTGCCCGCGAACCGGATCTCGAACTCGCCGGGTTCGGTCAACACGATCTTCGGGCTCGCCGCCGAACCGTCGGCCCCGGTCTTCGCGGTCGCCGTCTCGGCACCGCCTTCGAAGACCAGCACGTTCTTCGGCCGTGCCGCGCGCACGAAGAAGTTCACCGGCACGTCGTCCGCGGGCTGACCGTTCTCCCCGACCACGCGTACCACGAACGGCTGACCGGGCGTCTTCGTCGACAGCCGCTGCCCGTTCCCCGACAGGATCGCGAGCGTCCGCACCCCGGCCGCCCAGGTGTTGGAGAGTCCGGACAGCGAACACACCTCCTGGTACAGCCGGGCCCCGACCACCGGCGACTCCGCCGTCAGGCAACGGGCCGTCGCCACGTTCGCCAGCACCACCAACCCGGGCAGCCCGGCGTTGCGGCGCCATTGCTGGTGACGGTCCTTGCCGTCGCACGCCACGAGTTTGACGCCGACCCCGTCGACCGGGCTGATCGCCGCCAGGCACTGTCCACTCGCGACATGCTTGTACGAAAGCGCGGCCTTGTCGTACACCCACTGCGCGTTGGCGTCCTTCGCGTCGGCGAGAGCGAGCTTGCCATCGGCCGCGGCCAAGGAGATGGTCCCTCCCCCGTCGGCGAGGTAGACCGGCGTTCCCGCGGGCTGAGCGGAAGCGGGCACCGCGGACAACATCACCGAGACCACCGCGAAGAACAGCACGAACCTGCGCAAACCTGGCCTCCATCGGGTCGGTCCGGATCTCCCTCCGAGCTAACCGCCCGGGACACCCGTCGCCAACCGGCACCACTCCATCGGGTCAGCCCGGCCTCAAAGCCGTCCGGCCGCCTTCAACGCGAGATACCGGTCCGCCAGCCGCGGCGGCAGATCCTCGGGCACGGCGTCGACGACCTCGACTCCGTGCCGCGCCAGCCGCGCGGTGACCTGACGTCGTTCGGCCAGCACCCGCTCGGCCGCGGCCGCGTCGTAGACGGCTTCCGCGTCGCCGCGGCCCGCCGCCATCTCGGCGACCCGGGGGTCCGCCACCGAAGCGATCATCAGCTGGTGCCGCGAGGTCAGCTTGGACAGCACCGGGAACAGGCCTTCTTCCAGCGGTGCCGCGTCCAGTCCGGTCAGCAGGACGACCAGCGCGCGCCGCCGGGTCCGCCGCAGCACCTCCGCGACCATTCCCCGCGCGTCGGTCTCGACCAGCGACGATTCGAGCGGTGCCATCGCGTTCACCAAGGCGGGCAACAACTCCGTCGATCCCTGGACCGCCGCGTGGACCTGCCGGTCGTAGGCGAGGAGGTCGACGCGGTCACCTGCCCGAGCGGCGAGCACGGCCAGCAGCAGTGCCGCGTCCATCGCCGCGTCGAGCCGGGGCGCGTCCCCGACCCGCCCCGCGGAAACGCGGCCGGTGTCGAGCACCAGCACCACGTGCCGGTCGCGTTCGGGACGCCAGGTCCGCACCATGACGTCGGACGCGCGCGCCGAAGCCCGCCAGTCGATCGACCGGACGTCGTCGCCGATCACGTATTCGCGCAGGGAGTCGAATTCCGTGCCCTGGCCCCGGATCAGCACCGCGTTGCGGCCGTCGAGCTGCTGCAGCCGCGCGAGCCGCGAGGGCAGATGCTTGCGGCTGTGGAACGGCGGCAGCACCCGCACGGTCCACGGCACGTCGTGCGAACCCTGCCGCGCGGCGAGCCCCAGCGGTCCGGTCGACCGGACGGTCACCCTCGCCGCGATCCGGTCGCCGCGCCGGGTCGGCAGGAGCCGCGTGGTCACGACGCGGCGTTCGCCAGGGGGCAACGTCAGCCGGTGCCGGTCGTCCGCGCCGGCGCTGGGCGGCCAGGCGTCCCGTAGCCACGCGCGCACGGGACGGCCGCCGGGATTGGCCACGGTGAGCGTGACCTCGCACGCCTCCCCCAACCGCACGGACGTCGCGCCGGAGCGCGCGAATTCCAACCGCCGCACGCTCCCGGCGAGCAGGAGATCCAGCGCCACCAACAGGAACAGCACCGCGGCGGCCAGCCCGATCCCAGCCCAGGAGGGCAGCAGGAAACCGACCACCGGCGCCGCGAGGAGCGCCAGCAGCCCGAGCCGCCCCGTGACGGCCATCAGCGCGGAACGGGCACGGACGCGAGGACCCGGTCCAGCACGCCGTCGGCGGTCGCGCCTTCGAGTTCGGCCTCGGGCCGCAGGTCGAGACGGTGCCGCAAAGCCGGGCGGGCCAAGGCTTTGACGTCGTCCGGGGTGGCGTAGTCACGGCCCGCGAGCCACGCCCACGCCCGGGTCGCGGCGAGCAACGCGGTCGCGCCACGCGGCGAGACGCCGAGCCGCACCGACGGCAGCGACCGCGTCGCCCGGCAGACATCGACGATGTAGGCGAGCACCTCGGGGCGCACGGTGACCCCGGCGACCGCCCGCCGCGCGGCGTCGAGCTGGGCGGCCCCGGCGACCGGGGTGACCCCCGCCGCGGACAGGTCCCGCGGGTCGAAACCCTGCGCGTGCCGGGAAAGAATGCCGAATTCGTCCTCACGGGACGGCATCGGCATGGTCAGCTTCAGCAGGAACCGGTCCAGCTGCGCCTCGGGCAGCGGGTACGTGCCCTCGTATTCGACGGGGTTCTGCGTCGCGATGACGATGAACGGGTCGGGCAGCGGCCGCGTCTTGCCGTCGCTGGAGACCTGACGCTCTTCCATCGCCTCCAGCAGCGAGGACTGCGTTTTCGGCGGGGTGCGGTTGATCTCGTCCGCCAGCAACAGGTTCGTGAACACCGGGCCCTCGCGGAACGAGAACTCGCCGCTGTGCGCGTCGTACACGATCGAACCGGTGATGTCGCCCGGCATGAGGTCCGGCGTGAACTGCACCCGGGTCGTCTCCAGGTCCAGCGCGGCCGCCAACGCCCGCACCAGCAGGGTCTTCGCCACACCGGGGACGCCTTCGAGCAGCACGTGCCCCCGGCACAGCAACGCGATGATGAGCCCGGTGACGGCCGCGTCGTTGCCCACCACGGCCTTTCCGACCTCGGTACGCAGCGCGATCAGCGCCGCCCGGGCTTCGGCCGCACTGTCCAAACCGGACTGTTCGGTACTCAAGACCGCTCCACCTCTCGTTCCACGACATCGAGTCCGTCCGCCAGCCGCACCAGCGCGGCGTCATCGGCGGGCGGTTCCCCGTACAACAGCGCGCCGATCTCGGCGGGCGCCCGGCCGGTCCGCGCGGCGACGGACTCCACGAGCGCGGCCGGTTCGGCGTCACGGGTGAGCCCCAGCAACGGCCGGAGCCGCGCGCGGGCCGCCTCCCGCAGGGTTTCCCCGGCATGTGCGGCGGCTTTCGCCTTGCGATACAACCTCGCCCGCCCTTCGGTGGCCTCCGCCGCGCGGACCACGACCGGGATCGGCTCGGTCACCACCGGGCCCAGCCGCCGGGAACGCCACAGCGCCAGCAGCACCACCGCGACCCCGGCCTGCAACGCGGCGTACGACCAGCCCGCCGGGATCAGCTCGGACAGCGGCTTCTTCTCGGTCTCCAGCGACGGATCGGCGGCCGTCGGCAGGTACCAGACCAGCCGCTCGTGCCTTCCGAGCAGCCGCATCGCCAGCGCCGCGTTGCCCTCGTCGGCCAGCCGGTCGTTGGTCAACGGGGTGGGCGTGCCGAGGACGGTCACCGTCCCTTGTGGACCCGGGACTTCGAGATACGAGCCGCCGTAACATTCCTGCGCC
Organism: Amycolatopsis sp. NPDC057786; assembly: GCF_042797905.1. Taxonomy (NCBI): domain Bacteria; kingdom Bacillati; phylum Actinomycetota; class Actinomycetes; order Pseudonocardiales; family Pseudonocardiaceae; genus Amycolatopsis; species Amycolatopsis sp. NPDC057786. Next base: position 28,480 of record NZ_JBHVKW010000047.1, on the reverse strand, counting down.
CGCGGCTGCGTCGCGGAATACTTCAGGCCGCCCATCGTCGCGGTCCCCGCCGCGACGGGATCCTTCGCCTCGCAGTCGGGCTCGCGGGTCTCGGTCTCCGCCTGGCCGGTCACCCGCACACCGGGAAGGATTTCTTCGACCGTGCCGGGGCTCGGCTGCACCAGCACGACGTGCTCGGCGTTCTGCCTGATCTCCGTGAAGGTGCTCTTGGGCACGTACTCGGGCCGGGTGATCAAGACCGTCGCACCCCTCGCGACCCCCTTGGCCTCGGCGGCCGTGCGCACGATCGGGATCTTGACGCCTTCCCGCTCCAGCAAGGTCGCCAGCGCGCGGCTGCCGGCGGGCTCGTACGAACCCGGTTCGAGCGCGCCGGTGGTCTGCTCGCCCCTGAGGAGCACGAGCAGCGTCCCGGTCAGCACGAGCAGGAGCACGACCGCGAGCGGGAGCCGCACCCCGCGCCAGATCCGGCGGGCGTCGGGCGAAACCGAGGTCATCCGGCCGCCAAGGCGACGGGCCTGGCACGACGGCAGCTTTCGTCCAATTCGGACAGTGACCGGTAGCCTGCCTCCGTGGCGGGGATCCCGCCGTAGTGGACGTCGTCGAACAACCGGGCGCCGGCGCGCAACGGAACGGCGACATCGGGCAGCAGTCGTCCGGCTTCGATGGCGGCCTCGTCCGCGGTCCGCCCGGACTTCTCGTCCAGCAGCGCCCGCTCCTCCAAGGACCGCACCACGGCACGGAACCGCTCGCGGACGGCGTCGTCGAAGTCGCCCCGCGACGCGGCCTCGTCGGCCGCCTTGCGATGTTCGCCGGACGCCTTGCGCTGCCCGGCGAACACGGCTCGTCCGCTCTTGGCCGACGTCGCCAGCGGACCGGACTTCAGCCGGATCACCACGACCAGCACGATCACCACGACGATCAGCAGCAGTACGGCGAAGATCCCGCCGGGTACCGCGCTGTCGACCGTTTCCAAGAAGCCCAGCAGCTTTTCGACCACCCAGTTGAACGCTTCGGACAGCCAGCTCGGCCTCGCGGCCAGATAGGCCTCGCCCGAGAGCTCCTCGGCGGCGCGCAGCCGGGCGGTGTCCCGGTCGATGTCGACCGGGACCTCGGTGAGGAAACGCGTCACCATGCCTGCGGCGGGGGCGGCGTCGCGATCCCGGCCGCGCGGGCCAGCTCGATGTCCATGCCCTCGCGGCGCATCCGCTGATCGATGTAGAGGATCACGGTGACGAGCGCGGTGAACGGGCCGACGATCGTCTGCGCGATCACCGTGCCCACCGACTGCAGGATCAGGTCACCGGTCGACGGCACGTACATCTGGTCCAGATCGCCGAAGATCGACAGGAAGGCACTGAAGCTGAACGGGATCGTGATGATGGACGCCAGGAAGGACGAGATCACGGTGGCCAGCAGCAGGATGCCGAAGACCCGCCAGAACATCCCCGACACCAGCTTCACCGACCGGCGGAACGCCTCCATCACCGTGCCGCGTTCGAGGATGAACGCCGGGCTGGCCAGCGCCCAGAAGGTGTAGGGGATGATCGCGGGCAGCAGGCAGAAGATCGCTGCGACCATGATCGCCAGCGTGTAGAGCACGGTCAGGCCGAGCAGCGGCAGCAGCCGCGGCGTCGCCTCACGCAGCGCTTCCTTGAAGGTGACCGGCTTGCCCAGCACGGCCTTGCCCATCAGCACGGTGAGGAATCCGGTGAGGACCGTCGTTCCGAGCAGGGTGGCGAACAGGCTGATGGACGACGACGCCAGCGTCCCGCCGAGGACGCCGAGCATCTGGTTCATCAGTTCCTGATCGGTGGCCGCCGGGCCGAGATCGCGGATCCGCTCGAGGTCGGCGGTCGTGTCGACCAGCAGCAGCCCGACCAGGTTGATGGCCGCGGTGAGCACGGCGGTGACCGCGGCGGCGCCGAACACCATGCGCCAGTACTTCCGCATGGCGGTGACCGCGCCGTCGAGGATGTCGGTCAGGTTCAGCGGGCGCAGCGGGATGACACCGGGCCTGCCGAGGCCGACCTTCCAGTTCGGGTACTGCTGCTGCGGCGGCTGGTACGACGGCAGCGGGGCAGGCGGCGGCGTCGCCCCGGACGGGGACTGCCACTGCTGCGCCGGCGCCGGTGGAGGCGGCACTTCCCCCCGCGGCGGCGTCGGTGTATCCGCCCGCGACTCTGCCGGTTCCCCCGCCTGCGGCTTCGGCGTCTCGGTGCCTTCAGGCCCGGACGGTCCGCCGGTCTCCGTCATGCGACAGCCCCTTACCCGTTCACGTTGCTTGCGCCCACTCTTCCAGAGGGTCCGACACCCAGCCAGAGCTGGGGGGACGACACTGATGGGTGACCGCTCGCCTCACGCTGGATACCCTCTGCAGCCGAGCTGTGGGTGGGGACACCGTTAGCTCGTTATGCTGAACATCGGGCCGGGTACCCCCGGTTCGCCCCTAGAACCGGGACCGACTTGATGACGCAACCGCCCCACGGCCAGTGGCCGCCACGCGGCGCCGTCCAGCCACCGCCGGTGCACGGCCAGCACCCTGCCCAGTGGCACGGAGCGCCGCACCACTTCCCGCCTCCGCCGCCACGCAGGTCCGTGGGCGCGATCGTCGGGATCTGCCTTGGCGCGGTCGCCGTCCTGGTCCTCGGCCTTGTCGCGATCGTTTCACTCAATCGTGACGACTCCGATCACGTAGCGAACGCGGGCTACAGCACCCTCCCGGCGACGTCGTCGCGGGCGGAACTGCCGCCGAGCGGGTCTTCGTCGCCCTCGTCCTCTACGAACCCGTTCCCGACGTCGCCGTCCAGGGCGCCGTCCTCGTCGAGCGGGCCGCAGAAGATCCTCAAGCTCGCCGACCACCCGATCCTCCAGGACCCCAACGCCGGCCTGCGGAACCGCGTCTGCACGCTGCCGCAGTGGCAGAGCAGCCAGCAGGCCGCCGAGGCGTTCTTCACGGCGGCGGGCAAATGCCTCGACAACGCCTGGGGCCCGTTCCTCGACGCCTACGACCTGCCGTTCACCCCGCCCGCGCTGCACTTCCCGACCGGGGCCAGCTTCGAGACCGAATGCGGCACGATCCAGGTGGGCATCGCGACGGCGGCGTACTACTGCGAGAACAACCTCTACGTGCCGTTCCGCGGTCTCCAGACCGACCAGTACGGCAACAACCCCGGCGTCTACCTCGCCCTTTTCGCGCACGAGTACGGGCACCACGTGCAGGAGGTCGCCGGGTTGATGGACGCGGCCTGGCAGAAGATCTACGACGCGGGCCAGAACAGCCCCGCCGGGCTGGAGATGTCGCGGCGCAAGGAACTCCAGGCACAGTGCTTCTCCGGGATGTTCCTCGGCGCGCACGTCGACCAGGGCGGCACGATCAGCCGGGACATGTACAACAAGGCATGGAACGACCAGGAGACCCGGGGCGACAACACCTCGCGCAGCCAGGACCACGGGACGAACGCGCACTACGCGTCCTGGTGGCGGGCGGGTGCGAGCAACAACCGGATCGCCGACTGCAACACCTTCTCGGCCCCGGCGAGCGCCGTTTCCTGACGCTTCACGGGTGAAGGCCCCTGGTCAGCCGGGCTCCCGCCGTTGCTCGCCTTCCGGTGGCCGTTCGCCGACGGATGCGGTGCCGTCGGCGATTTCGGCTTGCCCGGCCCGGCTGGTCACCGGGACGCACATGTCGCGAAAGCCACTTTCGCGACGTCTGATGTCCCGAAAGTGGCTTTCGCGACATCGGCCGCGGCCGGTCCCGGAATCAACCGCAGCCGGAAGCCCAGTGGACCCTGAAGACACCCGGACCTACCACTCACGAGGGCAGCACCGGCGATTTCACGTGACGGACCGGACGACACGCGTGATCCAGTGGACGACACGCGTGATTGGACGGACGACACGGGCGTGACCAGGGCTGCGGCCGCGTGTCGTCCATCCAGTCACGTGTGTCGTCCATCCGCGCACACCTGGAGCACGGTTGGCCCTACCACTCACGAACTGCGGGATCAGGCCGGCACCGGCACCCGAGGGCCGCGCACCACCAGGAAGACGTACATCCCGCCGGCGAAGCAGCTGAACACCAGCAGCGCCAGCCCGAGCGGCCGCCGCGCGTCGCTCGCTCCCGCCGTCGCGTCGGCCGCGTGCACCGGGACCGCGTCGCCCGAAGCGCCGTCGGGGACGACGACCTCGAGGCGCTCGCCCTTGCCGTGACCGCAGCCGTTGAGCGAACCCTCCATCGGCTTGCCGCCGAATTCGAACTTGACCTTCTCGGTCGCGCCGCCGCCCGTGCAGGGCGCGGGCTCGACGACCTCCGCCCGCACCTTCGTCCCCTGGGGCTCGTTCGTGATGCCGAACAGCCCCGGCCCGGCGAGCCAGGCCAGGAAGATCACCAGCAGGCCGGCACCGGCCGCCACGGCCAGGGAGTTCCACCCCGGGGTGAGCCCTCTGGCGGGGTCCGATCGCTTGCGCACGAACGCCATGCTCCCAGAACCCGGCGGCAAAACACAGGAGCCTCGGGAGGTGGTAGCAAAGGTCCCCCGCTACCGCTCGATCGTCTCCGCGGAGGTCACCTTCCGGATGTACAGCAGCTTGTCGCCCGGTTCGATCGCGTCGGCCTGCGGGGCGTCCACGCGGTACAGGATGCCGTCGCGGACGACGCCGAGCACGATGTCCGACAGATGCCGCGGTGAACCACCCTCTTCGGACGGCTCCACCGGGCGTTCGGCGATCGCGAGGCCGGACTCGGGGGTGAGCAGGTCCTCGACCATGTCGACCACCAGCGGCGTCGACGTCGCCATGCCGAGCAGGCGCCCTGCGGTTTCGCTCGACACCACGACCTGGTTCGCGCCCGACTGCTTGAGCAGGTGGACGTTCTCCGTTTCCCGCACCGAAGCCACGATGTGCGCCTTCGGGGCCAGCTCGCGCGCGGTCAGCGTGACCAGCACCGCGGTGTCGTCCCGGTTCGGGGCGACGACCACGGCCTTGGCCCGCTGCACCCCGGCGACGCGCAGCACGTCGGCGCGGGTGGCCGAACCGTGCACGACCACCAGGCCGAGCGCGGTGGCCGCTTCGAGGGCTTGCTGGTCGGTGTCGACGACGACGATGTGGTCGGGTTCGACGTTCTCGTCCCCGAGCAGCGCGTTGACCGCGGACCGGCCCTTCGTGCCGAATCCGACGACGACCGTGTGGTCACGCACCTTCGTCCTCCACTTTTGGATCTTGAAAGCCTGGCGAGAGCGCTCGGTGAGCACTTCGAGGGTGGTACCGACCAGGACGATGAGGAAGAGCACCCGAAGCGGGGTGATCACCAGGACGTTCACCAGCCGCGCGGACGACGTCGCGGGCGCGATGTCACCGTACCCCGTGGTCGACAGCGACACTGTCGCGTAATAGAGGCTGTCGAGAAGGCTGAGGCCGTCGCCGTTGGCGTCGCGGTAGCCGTCCCGGTCGAAGTAGACGATCAGGACGGTCGCGAGCAGGGCGAGCATCGCGCCGATGATCCGTTTGAGGATCGACCGCAGCGGGCTGACCGTCAGTTCCGGCATGCGGATCACGCCGACGAGCTCGTGGTCCGGACGGTCGCTCAGCCGGACCGGGAAGCGCTTGAGAACCTTCATGCACAGGCTCCGGCCTGGTCCGCGTCACTCACGGTCGGGAGGATAGCCGAAGATCCTCACCTTGAGCGCGGTATGCGAAGCTCAGGGCATGTCTTCGGATCCCAAGCCGTCTCAGCGGCCCGCGTATTTCCTCGCCGGCCTGCTCGGCGCGGCCGGCGTGCTGCACTTCCTCCAGCCGAAGCCTTTCGACGCCATCATCCCGAAGCAGCTTCCCGGCTCTCCGCGCGCGTGGACCTACGGCTCCGGGGTGGCCGAGCTGGGCGTCGCCGCCGCTGTCGCCAACCCGAAGACGCGACGTCTCGGCGGGCTCGCGGCCGCGCTGCTGTTCGTCGTGGTCCTGCCGGGGAACGTGAAGATGGCCGTCGACGCCGACCGCCGCAAGGCACCGAAGCACTGGCGGGTGGCCTTCTGGGCCCGCGTCCCGCTCCAGATCCCGCTGGTGACCTGGGCCCTGAAGGTGCGCGACCGCGCCTAGCACCGCCTGCATTTAGTCCTCTGAATGCGGTAGTTGCACACGCAAGGACCGCATTCAGAGGACTAAACGCTAGATCGTCGGGACGCTCCGCAGGAGTTGCCGCAGGCCTTCGGCGTCCAGCAGGTCCGCAGGCCGGACGGTCTTGTCGTGTTTCACGTAGTGGAACGCCGCCCGCACCTTCTCGACCGGCACCTTCTTGAGCGCCGCCCACGCCAGCCGGTACGCCGCCAGCTGCACGGCCAGCGGTTCGAGCCGGTCCTTGTCCGGCACGGCGCCGGTCTTCCAGTCGACGACGGTCCAGCCGCCGTCGGCGTCGGCGAACACGGCGTCCATCCGCCCGCGCACGGTGACCCCCACGACGTCCGCCGAGAACGGCACCTCGACGGCGTGCGGCACCCGATGCGCCCACTCGCTCTTCTCGAACGCGGTCCGCAACGCCTCCAGCTCGGAATCGGGCGCCTCGTCGACGTCCGCCGCACCCGGCAGGTCGTGGATCTCCAGCAGTTGCTCGCCGCCGAACCGCTGCTCCAGCCAGCCGTGGAACGCCGTCCCCCGGCGCGCGTAAGTGTTGGGGCGCACAGGAAGCGGTCGCCGGAGCCGTTTGGCCAGCGCGGCGGGATCCGCCGACAGCTCGACCAGCTGACTCACCGAGAGATGTGGCGGCAGGACCACCTGCTGCACGCGATCCCGCGCCCGCGCGCGCTCCTCCAGCAGCACCTTGGTGTCGGAGATCCAGCCGTCCGGATCGTCTTCTTCCTCTTCCTCACTGTCTTCCATGGCGGCGAGCACCAGGTCGACACCGTTGGTGACGCCCTCGCGCCGCGGCCACAGCGGATCGACCGGCCAGCGCGCCCGGCGGGAGTCGGCGACCAGCGGATTCTCGCCGTCGGTTTCCGGCTCCTCGGCCCAGTGCTCGATCCGGCCGACCGAGTTCGCCCGCATCACCTCGCCGATTTCGAGCAGGAACTCCGACGGCCCCTTCGGCCGCGCGCTGCTCTCGTTCCACCAATGGCCGGAGATCAGCATCGTGTGCTCGGAGCGGGTCAGTGCGACGTAACAGAGCCGCCGCTCCTCGTCCGCTTCACGCGCGACGAAGCCTTCTTCGTGCAGCTCCAGCGCTTCCTGCACTTCCTTGCGGTCGGCGCCTTCGGGAATCCGCAGCACCGGCAAGTCCTCGGAGTCACCACGCAGCGCGGCCGGCAGCGAGGTCGACGTCCGCAGCCACGATGACGAACGCCGCCGGCCAGGGAAGACTTCCTTGACCAGGTGCGGAATCGCGACGATGCGCCATTCCAGCCCCTTGGCCGAGTGCACCGTCAGCACCTGGACCCGATCCGGAACGACCTCCACCTCGCCGGGGGTGAGCCCGTCCTCCGCGTGCGCGGCGGTATTCAGGTAGTCCACAAAGGACAAAAGCGTGGCCGTCGGCGACGTCTCGGCGAAATCCGTGACGACGTCGGCGAAAGCGTCCAGATGCGCTCGCCCGGCCGGGCCGGGACGGGCGAGGGATTCGACGTCGAGCAGCATCGTGCGTTCCACATCGGCGACCAGCTCGGGCAGCGACTGGTCCAGCCGTCGCCGCAACGCCGAAAGCTCGGCGCCGATCTTCCGGATCCGCCGGTAACCCTCGGGCGAATACCGTTCCGGCGTCCCGGGATCGTCGATGGCGTCGGCGAGCCCGGCCTGCTCGACCCGTTCGGTCACCAGCACCGGCTCGTCCACATCGGACTTCCCCGAAGGCGGCACCGGCGAGGACAATTCGCCCGCGCGGCGCCACAACGCCGCGAGGTCGGCCGCCGCGATCCGCCAGCGAGCCCCGGTCAGCAATCGCGCGGCCGCGCTGCCCGCGAGCGGGTCCGCGAGGACGCGCAATGTGCTGACCAGGTCCGCGACCTCGGGTTCGTCGAGGAGCCCACCAAGACCGACGACCTCCACCGGCAGCCCGCGTGCCCGCATTTCCGCCGCGATCGGCGCCATATCGGCCCGTCGGCGCACCAGCACCGCGGCCGTCGGCGGTTTTCCGGTCTCCTCCACGGTTTCGAACCAGCGCTTCGCCACCGCGTCGGCGACCCACTCGCGTTCGGCGCGGACGTCCGGCAGCAGCGCGGCGGCGATGTCGGCCGACCCGGCGCCTTCCAGCGCGCGCAGCCGGGCGACACCGAGACCGCGTTCCCGCAACGGTTCCGAGATCGCGTTCGCGAGTTCGAGCACCTCCGGTGGGTTACGGAAACTGGTCAGCAACCCGAAATCCCAAGCCGGGACGAGGCGTTCGCCGTTGTCGCGGGGGAAGTCCGTGGTGAACCGGGGCAGGTTCGCCGCGCTCGCCCCGCGCCAGCCGTAGATGGCCTGCGCCGGGTCACCCACCGCCGTCACCGGCATGGGCGGATGCTCGACGCCGCCGAACAGCGACCGCAGCAGGATCCGCTGAGCGTGCCCGGTGTCCTGGTACTCGTCGAGCAGGACGGCGCCGTAGCGCTCGCGCTCCCCCGCGACCACCGCCGGGTAGCTGCTGGCGAGCTGCGCGGCGAGCGACATCTGATCGGCGAAGTCGAGCGCGCCTTCCGCCCGTTTCCTCGCGTGGTACGCCTCGACCAGCGGCAGGAGCGCGAGCCGGAACCGTTGCGCGGCCATGACTTCGGCCAGTTTCTGCGGCAACGACGCGCGCTGCCCCTTCGCGCGCGGCGCGTTCTCTATGACCTCGCACAGCCACGACGTGTACTCAGCTAGCCGTTCGGTCTCGACCAGATGCTCGCCGAGTTCCCCGGCCAGCGCCAGCAACTGCGCCGTCACCGTCGCGGGCACGCGATCGGTGTCCAGGTCATTGTCCCAAGTGGACACGACGCGATGCGAGAACTGCCACGAAGACGTCTCCGAAAGCAGCCGGACCCCGGGCTGCACGGGCAGCCGCAGTCCGTGTTCGGACAGCAGCCGCCCGGCGTAGGCGTGATAGGTCAGCACCGTCGGCTCGCCCGCTGTCACCGTAGTGCGCAGGTCTCCGGTCGGGTCGATCTTGTCGAGCAGTCCCGATCCGACCAGGCGGCGCAACCGGGTGCGGACGCGTTCACCGAGCTGGCGGGCGGCCTTGCGGGTGAAGGTCAGGCCGAGCACGCGTTCCGGCGGGACGACACTGTTGGCCACCAGCCACACCACCCGCGCGGCCATCGTCTCGGTCTTGCCCGCGCCCGCGCCCGCGACGACCAGCGACGGCTCGATCGGCGCGGCGATCACCTCGGCCTGCTCGTCGGTCGGGCTGTGCAGGCCGAGCGCGCGGGCGATCTCGCCCGGTTCGACCTGGCGGCGCTGGAGTTCGGAGATCACGGGCCGGTCACCTGCCTGCCCTCGGGCCGCAGCGGACAGCAACCCCTTGCCGGGCAACGATCACAGTCCGGGTTCTCGGTGACGCCGTACTCCGGGCCCGCGGCGGAACCGGCCGCCGAACGCACCAGTTCCAGCCACTGCTTGCCGCCGTCCTCGTCCAGCGGCGCCTGCTCACGCTGGGTGGATCCGGTCTTGTTGTTGGACTTCGCGACGTAGACCAGCCGCGCGCCACCGGGTTTCGAACCGCCTTCGACCGCGCCGAGCAGCACGGCGAGCTGGTACGCGGCGAGCTGCGGATGCTGTTCGGCGTCGGCTGCGGAGATCGGGACCTTGCCGGTCTTGATGTCGATGACGACCGGACGGCCGTCCTTGTCCATCTCCACACGGTCGACGCGGCCGCGCAGGAGCACGCGGACGTCGTCATCGCCGACCGGCAGCTCGACCTCGATGTCCTGCTCGACCCCGGCTTCGATCAGCTCCTTGCGGCTGGATTCCAGCCAGGTGATGAAGTTCCGCAGCATCTGCTCGACCCGCGACCGCTCGCGGCGCGAGAACCACGGCGCCCCCGCGTCGACCCGCACCCACGCTTCATCGAGGGCGGCGCGGATCTGCTCGTCACTGCTGCCGCCCGCGACCGCCTGCGCGAGACCGTGCACCAGGGTTCCCGTGACGGCCGCGAGTTGCGCCGGGTCACTGCCGCCGTGTCGTTCGATCAGCCAGCGCAGCGGGCATTTGACCAGAACCTCCACAGTGGACGGTGAAATCCGGATGAGATCGCCCGGCCCGTGCACGGGTTCGCCGGTGGAGGGTTCTAGCAGGCCGTACCAGGTACCCGGATGCGCGCCCGGCACCCCGGCGGCGGCCAGTTTCGCGAGCTGGCGCGCCGCCCGCTGCCGCCTTTCCGGCTCACTCGATTCGTCGCAGACGACCTCGCGCAGTTCACCGACGAGTTCGGCGAGCACCAGCGAGCGTCCCGCCGGCTTCATCCGCGAGTCGAGGCCGCCGTCGTCCGCGCCGTTCTCCTCCAGGTCGTCGATGAACCGCGAGGGCTGCTCGTCCTCCCCCGCGACCGCGCTGACCAGCAACGTCTTCCGCGCGCGGCTCGCGGCGAGGTAGAACAGCCGCCGCTCTTCGGCGAGGATCGGCGCGGTGGCGGACACCTTTTCGTCGTCGACACCGGACATGAGGTCCACCAGCCGCTCGACGCCGAGCACGGAACCGCGCAGCCGCAGATCGGGCCAGCTGCCTTCCTGGACACCGGCGATGGCCACGACCGTCCACTCGCGACCGGCGGACGCGTGCGCCGTGAGCAGCGAGACGCCATCGCTCTTCATCGCGGCGGGAGCCAGCGTGTCACCGGCGATGTTCTGCGAGGACAGGTAATCCGCGAACGAGGCGACACTCGCCTTCGGTAATCTGTCGACATAGCGACCGGCCGCGTCGAAGAGCGCGACGATCGCGTCGAGGTCGCGATCCGCCTGGGAGCCGAGCGAACCGCCACGGTCGACCATCCGCAGCAGGCGCTCCTCCAGGCCACTCGCCTGCCACAGATCCCACAGCACTTGCTCGACGCCGTCCCCGCGCACGACGGCCTGGTGCGCGGCGTGAAGCAGGCCGCCGATCCGGCGCATCGGCAGCGCCTCGGCCTCGGCGAGGCCGGTGAGGACATCGTTGGTACGTAAGGCTTCCACCAGCAGTTCGTCGCTCGACCGCTGTCCGCCGCCCGCGAGCTCCAGCCGGCGCAAGCCGCGACGCAGCCTGCGCAGGGCGAGCGGATCCGCGCCACCCAAGGGCGAGGACAACAGCATCTCGGCTAGGTCGACGTCGAGCAGCTCCGGATCCGCCGCGAGCCTCAGCATCGCCAGCAGAGGACGAACCGCGGGCTGCTTCGCGAGCGGCAGTTCTTCGGTGGCGGAACCGATCGGCACGCCGGCTGCCCGCAGAGCACGTTGCAGGACAAGAAAAGTACGGGCGGGCGAGCGGACGAGCACCGCCATCTCCGGCCACGGCACCCCGTCGACGAGATGCGCGCGGCGGAGCTGATCGGCGATCCAGCTCGCCTCGGCGGCCGGGGTCGGCATCAGGCGAACCCGGACGGCGCCGCCCTCCGCGTCCGGCGCGTCGACGAGTTTTCGCTGCGGCGACGAACCGGGCAGCACGGAGCCGAGTTTCGTGACGGCCGTGCGGATCACCGGGGCGAGCCGGTGGGCCGTGGTCAGCAGGACCGTGCGCTCGCCGTCCTCGTCCGCGTCGGCGAACAGGCTGGGATCCGCGCCACGGAAGGAGAACACGGACTGATCGGGGTCGCCCGCGACGACGAACTCGTCGGCCGCGTGCCCGATGAGCCGGATGAGCTGGGTCTGCAACGGGTCGAGATGCTGCGCGTCGTCGACGAAAAGGTGCCGGACCCGGCGCTGCTCGCGTTCACGCAGTTCGGGATCGTCCTCCAGCGCGAGCAGCGCCGAAGTGACCAGTTCGGCGGCGTCCAGCGCGGGAGCGCTCGCGACGCCGAGCGCGTTGCCGCCCGCGCCCTGCAGCAACGTGACCTCTTCGTACTGGCTCCAGAAACGCCCGGCCGCGATCCACTCCTCGCGACCGCGGCGCCTGCCGAGTTCGACCAGATCCTCCGGACCGAGCCCGCGTTCGGCGGCGCGGAGCAGGAGGTCCCGCAGTTCCTCGGCGAACCCGGGCACGCCCAGCGCGGGCCGCAGCTGCTCCGGCCAGTCGAGCGCGCCCTCTTCGAGGTCGCCCGCGAGCAGGTCGCGGACGACGACGTCCTGTTCCGCTCCGGCCAGCAGGCGGGGCGGCGGGAGATCGTCGGCCTGCGCCTCCATTCGCAACAGCGCGTACGCGTACGAGTGCACCGTGCGCACGAGCGGCTCACGGATCGTGCGCGGCAGCGGATCCTCTTCGGGGTCGGTGGTAAGCCGGTGGGTGATGTCGGCGCGCAGGACCTCGGCCGCCTTGCGGGAGGTGGTCAGGATGAGCACGCTCTCCGGGTTCGCGCCCTCCGCTATGCGCCGCGACGCCGCCGACGCCAGCAACGCCGTCTTGCCCGTACCCGGCCCGCCGAGGACCCGGCGGAAGCCGTCCGGGGCGGCCAGCAGGCGGCGGGCGCCGGAATCCCACTGGAAGGACGGCGTGCCGGTGACCGGCGTGCGGACCAGCCGCGCGTCGGTTCCTGCCGCTGTTCGCCGCCCGTTCACGCCCACGATGGAACCACGCCCCGCCGACACAACCTCGCAGCGGCACGGCAAAGTGGTCCCATGGATGACGAACTGCACGAGCGGGTGCGCGAGGTCATCGCGAGTGTGCCCGCCGGCTCGGTCGCGACTTATGGGGATATAGCGTCGGTTTCGGGAGCCCCGTCGCCGCGGCTGGTCGGCCGGATCCTCGGTGAGGACGGCCAGGACCTGCCTTGGCACCGTATTCTGCGGGCCGACGGGACACCGGCTCCGCATCTGCTCGACGAACAGCTGCAACGGCTGCGCGCGGAAGGCGTCATCCCCGACGGCCAGCGTGTCGACCTGCGGAAATACCGGTGGCGACGTGATCCCGACGACGACGCTGGTCCCGGCGCTCTCTTTTAGGTTAGCCTCCCCTAATGAGCTACATCGAGGCGAAGGTGACCGGTGTCCGGCGGCTCACCCCGCATATGAGCAGGGTGACCTTCTCGGGGGCGTCGCTGGTGGACCAGGCGCCCGACCAGTACCTGAAGGTGTTCTTCCCGCAGCCCGGCCAGGCGGAGCCCGTGCTGCCCGCTCCGCTGAGCGGCGACGAAGTGCTGTCCTGGTACCGGACCTACCTCGCGATGCCCGACGACGTCCGGCCGCCGATGCGCACGTACACCGTGCGCGCGCTGCGACCGTCGGCGCAGGAGATCGACATCGACTTCGTGCTGCACGGCGACGAAGGCCCAGCTTCCGCGTGGGCTTCGCGCGCTTCGGAGGGCGACCGGGTCGCTTTCCTGGGGCCGCACGGGCTCTACGACGTACCCTCGGACACCACCTGGCAGCTGCTGGTCGGCGACGAGACCGCGATCCCGGCGATCGGCGCGATCGTCGAAGCGCTGCCCGCCGGAACGCGAGCGGTGGTCTACGTCGAGATCAGTGATCGCGAAGACCGGCAGGTCTTCGAAACACAGGGGGCCGTGGAGCTGCACTGGGTGGTTCGGGGCTCCGGCCCCATCGGTGACGCGGTGCTCGAAGCCGTGCGAAAGGCGGAGCTGCCGGGCGGGACGCCCTACGCGTGGATCTCCGGCGAAGCGAACATGGTGAAGCTGGTGCGGCGGCACCTCGTACGGGAGCGCGGGGTCGACAAGCGGGCGATCTGCTTCACGGGGTACTGGCGGCAAGGGGTGAGCGAAGAGGCCGCCGGCCGCGAAGCGATGAGGCAGGCGGAGGCGGGAGAGGTTCCTTCGGCCGACGAGGACTGAGACCTTCTGACCTGCGGAAAGAGAGCAAGGGACCTTTGCTACCGCGGGTGGGGTGTGTGGAAAGAGGGACGTTGAGTGTCCCTCTTTCCCCACACCCACCACTCCGCGTAGCGAGGCCTACTGACCGTGTGGATTTTGGGACGTCAGATGTCCCGAAATCCACACAGTCACCGCGCCGACCTGCGAACCCTCAGTGCGGCACCCAAAGCGTCACCCGCGTCCCCCGCCCCGGATGCGAATCGATCGTCCCCCGCCCGCCGACCTCCGCCAGCCGCGCCATGATCGACTGGCTGATCCCGAAGCCCGGCGGCCGGTCCAGCATGCTGAAGCCGGTCCCCTGATCCCGCGCGATGACCGCGACGCCGCCTTCGCACTCCTCGACGCGAAGCACGACATGGTTCGTCCCGGCGTGCTTCACGGTGTTTCGGAGCGCTTCGCGGACGGCGTCGCGGATGGCGGTCCGGCGCGCGTGCGAGAGGCGGTAGTCCTGTTCGGTTTCGGCGGCGACGAGCTGGGTGCGGAGGCCGTCGCGCGCCATTTCGGTGGCGACCTCGGCGAGGTCCGCCGCGAGGCCGCGAGCCGACGGCGCGTCCGGGCCGGTCAGTTCGCGGCGCAGTTCGGCGGCTTGCGCCCGGGCGGTCGCGCGCATTTCCGCGAGCCGTTCCGCGGCCGCGGAATCGTCGTCCGGCGCCTCCAGCCCCATCGCCTCCAGCGTCTGCAAAACGCTGTCGTGCATGACCCGCTGGGTCCGCAGGCGTTCGGCGCGCTGCCCCCGGCGCATCCCGATCCCCAGCGCGAACCGCGTTCCGACGCCGAGCAGGATCAGGATCCCCGCCGTGGTCACCATCGCCACGACGAGCGCGACCATGCACCCCACCGACCGGCTCATCGCGAGCGGATGGTCGATCGGCAGTCCGCCGATCCAGGTCAGGAACGCCCTGAACGGCACGGCCGCGATCACCAGCCCGAGCGCCGCGGGCAGTCCGAACGACAGCGTCCACAACGCCACCGTCCCGACCAGCCACGTCCACGCGACGTCGACGGCGAACGGCTGGATCTCGGCGGGCGCCGCGGCGGCCACGCTCGTCGTGAGCACCACACCCACGGCGAGATCCGCGTACATCAGCCGCCCGGACGTCTTCGCCCGGATCCCGCGGCCCCGCACCACCCACCACACCGCGAGGACGTTGAGCAGCACCCCGACGATCGTCGCGCTCAGTACCGGGACGATCCCCGCCGACCCGTTCGAGACCAGAAAACCGATGTACACCTTCGGAAACGCGGCCACGCGGTAGAAGATCGGGCCCAGCGCGGAGTAGCGGATCGCGCGCATCAGCAGCGTGTCCGCGGAATCCTCCCGATAGCGCCAATCAGGAACGGAATCGGGATCAGGTGCTTCGTCGGCAGGGCTCGCGCCCAGTACCGAAGAGCCCTTTCGCAACATCGCGCGCACGAAGGTGACCGATTGAGACTCGGACATCCGCCGCCCTCCCCGCGTCCGATGTGTCGAGCCTGGCAAAGCGGACTTCCCGCGTCAAGACGGCCGAATGCGCAGCTCGGCGACCAGAAGTTTGACCAACGCGCCGAGCCGCTGACGTTCGGGCTGCACGGTCGGTACCCCGGCGGCTTCCAGCGGCGCCGCGGTCACCGGTCCGACGCACGCGCACAACACCGGACCTCGCAGTGCGGAGAGGAGTTCCTCGCGACGCGACCCCGCCAGCGTCAGCAGGTTCGCGGCCGCCGGCGCGGAGGTGAAGGCCAACGCGTGCACGCGTCCGGAAATCACGCTTTCGACGAGTTCGTGCACGGGGGCGACGTCGGCGGGCGAAAGCCAGCGATACGGCTGTGCCTGGACGACGTCCGCGCCCGCGTCCCGCAGCGAACCGGTGAGTTCGGGCAGCAGGGTTCCGTGCAACTGGACGGCCACCCGTGCTCCGCGCACCCCGGCGTCGCGCAAGCCTTCGAACAGTTCCGCGTTGCTCTCCTCGGGCGCGGAGAATTCCTCACGCAGCCCTTCGCCCCGCACCGCGCCCGCCGCTTTCGGTCCTCGCACGAAAATCCGTGACGCCGCCAGCCGCTCCAGCAACGGTTCGCGCAGCCCCCAGCCTTCGGCGGCCGAAAGCCAGCCGCGGAACCCGGCACCGGTGGTGACCGCGGTGAACTCGACCGGTCCGGCCAGCACGGCGTCCGTCGCCGCCCGCAGTTCGGTGTCGTCGGGCAGGGGGACGATCCGGATGGTGGGCGCGTGCAGGACGGTCGCGCCGTGCCGCGTCAGCGCGCCGATGAAGTCGTCGGCCCGCCGCTCGGCGGTGATCCCGATCGTGATGCCGTCCAGGTCAGCCATAAACCGCGCCCATCTTCCCGATCTCCTCCGCCAGCCGCTCGCGCAGCTCCGGCGGTTCGAGCACTTCGAGGTTCCCGCCGAACCGCAGTAGTTCGCCGACGGCCGGTTCTCCCGGTTCCACGGGCAGTTCCATGGTGAGCCAGCCGTTTTCGTCCGGTTCGGCGTCCGCTTCCCGCAACGCCCGTGCGCCGACGGCCCCGAGATAGAACGGCACCAGTATGCGGGCGAACTCGTTCAGCCGGACCACCGCCACTCGGGAGTACATCCGCTTTTCGAACTGCTCCGACCATTCCTGCCAGTAGCGCGCGAGGTCGAAGTCCGACGGCCGCTCGAAGGTCTCACCGAGGTCTTCGAGGTCTTCGATCCGGGAGACCCGATAGGTCCGGTCGCTCCCTTCGCACCGCGCCGCGAGATACCAGTTCCCGGCCTTGAGGATCAGGCCCAGCGGGTCGAGGACCCGCTCGACCTTCCGCTGCCCCCAGCGTTCGTACCTGACCTTGACGCGCCGCGCGTGCCAGACCGCGTCGGCCAGTTCGGACAGTCGCGGCAGGCTTTCGATCCCGCGATGCCAGCCCGGCACGTCCAGATAGAACCGTTCGGAGATCCTGCTCGCCCCCGCACGCAGTTCCGCGGGCATGGCCGCGTGCAGTTTGAGCTGCGCGGCGGCGAGCACCGTGCCCAGCCCGAGTTCACCGGCCGCGCCCGGCAGGCCCGCCAGCGAAAGCGATTGCGCCTCCTCCTCGGTCAGCCCGGTCAGCCGCGTGCGATAGCCGTCGACCAGCTGATACCCGCCCGTGCGCCCGCGATCGGCGTACACCGGCACGCCGGCCGCGGACAGCGCCTCGACGTCGCGGTAGATCGTGCGGACCGACACCTCCAGTTCGGCGGCCAGCTCGTCGGCCGTCATCCGGCCGCGGTTCTGCAGCAGGAGGAGGACCGACAGGAGTCTGCTCGCGCGCATGGATCCAGTATCCCCGAAAACCTGACACAACCTGACAGGTTTGGCTGACAGGGTGAACCCATGAACACGTTCGTCATGAAGAACTGGGAAGAAACCCTCGTCAGCGGCACGGAGGGCGGGCCGCGCGTGGCCCACGCGCACGCCACCTTCGCCTACAGCGGGCTGATCGAAGGCGAAGCGGTCATCGACTACCTGCTGTACTACGCGGGTGAAGGCTTCGACGGCGGCGGGACCACGTCGCCCGGTCTCGAACGCATCGAGGGCAGCGTGGACGGGCGCAAGGGAAGCTTCGTGATCAAGCACGACACCGGGTTCGACGCGAAGGGCATCTCGTCGAAGTTCGCGGTCGTCGAAGGCTCCGGAACGGGTGAACTCGCCGGGATCACCGGCACCGGCACCACGACCGGCGCGCTCGGTGAGCCGACGATGTCGTACACGTTCGCTTTTTCGCTGTAAGGAGGACCAGTGCTCGAGGTCGATCGCGAGCAGGTGCTTGCGTACCGGATCGCGGCACACGGACTGCACCGTGACGAGACGGATCCGGCCGCGGCGGCCGTGTTCGACCTCGGGCTGCAGGATTCCGTGCGGGACACCGCCCTGCTCGGCCTCGCGGCCCGGATCGACGGCGAAATCACGCCCGCGGTCTGGGACGACGCACGGTTCGTGCTCGCGTGGACCCATCGCGGCGCGCCGCATTTCCACCGCCGCGCGGAACTGGACGCGATCCGGGCCGCGCTCGTGCCGCTCGACGAGAAGGACGCGATGGCCCGGATCCTCTGGCAGCGCAAGCAGGTCGAGGACGCGGGCCTGTCCGCGACGGACGCGCTGTTCACCGCGGCGAAGGCGATCCGGAAGGTCGTCACCGGTACCCAGACCAAGGGCACGGTGAGCGGCGCGGTCACGAAACTGATCCCCGAAGGTCTGTCGTACGCCTGCCGCGGCTGCGGTGTCGTGCACATCTACGAGCAGTTGATGCGGGTCGCGTCGATCCACGCCGGGGTCCGGCTGGAGGCGGGCGCGACGCCGGCGACGTTGGCGCCGTTGGAAGGGCGCGGCCGCCTCAAGACGTCGCCGGACGTCGAGGCGGCCAAACGCGTGGTCGAGGGCTACCTGCGGATCAACGGTCCGGCCTCCCCTGGCGACGCCGCCGCCTACGTCGGAACGACTCGCACCGGCGTCGACGCGATGTGGCCGGACGGCCTGGCCGAGGTCCGGGTCGGCGGCAAGAAGGCCTACCTGCCGCAAGACCGGGTCTCGCTGCTCGAGAATCCACCCGAGCCCGACGTGGTTCGTCTGCTTCCGCCGCTGGACCCGTTCGTCCAGGCGCGCGACCGCGCCGTACTGGTGCCGGACAAGGCCCGGCAGAAGGAGGTCTGGAAGATCCTCGGCAGTCCCGGCGCGTTGCTGGCCGACGGCGAAATCGCCGGCGTGTGGCGGGCCAAGGCGAGCGGGAAGAAGCGGCTCGACTTCACCGTCACCCCGTTCGACGCCCTCCGCCCGGCCGTGCGGAAGGCCGCCGAAGCGGAGGCGGCCCGGGTCGTCGCCGCCCGTGAGTTCCCCGACCACCGCGTCGCCTGGTCGTGACCCACGCCCCAGTCGCAACGCCCACATCTGTACCCCGATGCGCAGCAAAGTTGCCTCGGAAGGCAGTTTGCCCACGACAGACAACCTAGAAAATCCCGCAAACTTGCCCATGACGCAAACTTGGCCCACCGGGGCAAGTTCCGATTTCGGGCAACTACTTGTCGGCCAAAGTCTTGCCGATGGTGGCAGCAGAAGTGTCAAGATTCAGCCGCACGACAAGATGGCCGCCCGGCGTGTGCCGGGCCTCGAGCCCGCAGTGGTCGACCGCGTGCCCATGACCATCACCGCGCTGGAGTCCGGCGACGATCGTCAGGTCCGCGTACACGTCGCGGGAGCCGGAGCGCTCCTGGTCGCGAAAGCTCACAAGATCCACGACCGACTGAACGACAGCGATGTCCGCCCTGATCGTTTGACCAACAAGGATGCCGGCGACGTCTATCGGCTCATGATGGGCACTCGCGCGCGGGACGTCAGCGACACTTTTCGAGCACTTCTCGCCGACTCGCGAGTGGGGGACGTGACCGCCACAGGACTTGCCTATCTACGCGAGCAGTTCGGCGGTGCGGACACTGCCGGAGTCAGGCTCGCCATCGAGGCGCTGGCCGGGTCGGTCCCCGAAAACACCATTCGTGCCGCGGCGCCCGCCTACGTTCGCGCGCTCCCTATTCTATGAACGACGTCCCGCATTTCGTCCTCTGAATGCGGTAGTCGCACACGCAAGGACCGCATTCAGAGGACGAAACGCGGGGGTCACGGGTCGACGGCCAGGCGGTAACCGCGTTTCACGACCGTCTGGACGAGTTTCGGCGACCCCAAAGAGCTCCGCAGGCGCCCGATGGCGGTCTCGACGGCGTGTTCCTCACCGCCGTCGGGCAGCGCGGCGACCAGCTCCCGCCGCGAGAACACCCGCCCCGGCGACTCCGCCAGCGCCCGCAGCATGGCCATCGGCGCGGGCGCGATGTCACACCACTGCCCGTCGACCAGCGCCGCCTGACCCCGCAGTTCGATACTGCGGCCGCCCGCGATCAGCCGCGGCGAACGGGCTTCGAGCGCGTCGGACACTGTCCGCGCGAGCGCCCCGATCCGCGACCGCGCCGGCTGGACTGTCGGGATCCCGAGCGCGGCCAGCGGCGCCGCGGTGATCGGCCCGACACAGGCCGCCACGACCCGTTTCTCCAGCGCCCGCACGATTCCCGGCAATCGCCCGGTCCGTTTCGCGACCGCCAGCATCGACGCCACCGCGGGCGCGCTGGTGAACGGCAACGCGTCCACCGAACCGTCGAGAACACCGTCGAGCAGCCGGTCCAGCGGGCCGGGATCGGCGGGCCCGACCCACCGGTACACCGGCACCTCGATCACCTCGGCACCCGCGGCGCGCAGACTGTCCACAAAGTACGGAAGCGGCTCGCCGTGCAGTTGCACCGCGATCCGCTGACCGTCCACACCGGAATCGAGCAGATGCCGCAGGACTTCGGCGTTGCTCTCCGAAGCGGGCGAGTAGTCTTCCGAAAGCCCGGCCGCACGGATCGCGCCCTTCGCCTTCGGACCACGAGCCAGCAGCGACGACTTCCCGAGCCGATCGAGCAGCTCCTCCCCCAGCCCCCAGCCTTCGGCCGCCTCGACCCAGCCCCGGAAGCCGATCCCGGTCGTCGCGACGACGGCGTCGACCCGGTCCTCCAGCAGGCGCTGAGTGGCCGCCCGCAGTTCGGTGTCGTCGGCGAGCGGCACGATCCGGATGGCCGGGCCGTAGCGCACGGTCGCACCTTTACGCACGAACAGCGCGCCGAGCTCGTCAGCCCGCCGCGCCGCCGTGATCCCGATGACGAATCCCGCCAGGGGAAGGACTTCTGTCACGGTGAGAATTCCACCTCCACGACACCATCGGCGACCCGCACCCGGTAGGCCGCGACCGAGACACCTTCGGCGTCGAGACAGGCACCGGTCCGCAGATCGAACCGTTCCTTGTACACCGGCGACGCCACTACCGGAACGCCGCCCGCGTCGCCGACGATCCCCCGCGAAAGCACCGCCGCGCCACTGATCGGGTCCATATTGGACAGTGCGTACCACCGCTCGCCGGGCAGCCGGAAGATCGCCACCTGCACGCCGCCGTCGAGCAGGGCGGCGACACCGGACCATTCGGGGACGGCGCCGGCCGCGCAGACGGCGGTCCAGGTGCGCTGGATCGAGGTCGTCACTGTTTCACCTCCGGGATGCCCAGCAGCACGGGCACCTTCTGGTCGCGTTCGGTGCGGAACGAGATCGTCGGATCCGGCGTACCCGGCGCGTTGACGAACGAGCTGAACTTCGCCAGCTTCTCTGGGTCCTCCAGCACGCCACGCCATTCGTCGGCGTAGTCGCCGACGTGTTTGGCCATCGCCGCGTCGAGGTCCTCGCAGATGCCGAGCTTGTCGTCGACGATCACCGCGCGAAGGTGATCGAGACCGCCCTCCATCTCCTCGACCCACGGCGCGGTGCGCTGCAGGCGGTCGGCCGTGCGGACGTAGAACATCAGGAACCGGTCGATCGTGCGGATCAAGGTCTCCGTGTCCACTTCGGACACCAACAGATCGGCGTGTCGAGGGGTCGCGCCGCCGTTCCCGCCGACGTAGAGGTTCCAGCCCTTGTCGGTGGCGATGATGCCGAAGTCCTTGCTCCGCGCCTCGGCGCATTCCCGTGCGCAGCCCGAAACGGCGGACTTCAGCTTGTGCGGCGAGCGCAGCCCGCGGTAGCGCAGCTCCAGCTCGATCGCGAGCCCGACACTGTCCTGGACGCCGTAGCGGCACCACGTCGAACCGACGCACGACTTCACCGTGCGCAACGACTTCCCGTACGCGTGCCCCGATTCGAAGCCGGCGTCGACGAGCCGCCGCCAGATCAACGGGAGCTGGTCGACGGTGGCGCCGAACAGGTCGATCCGCTGTCCGCCGGTGATCTTGGTGTACAGCCCGAAATCCATCGCCACCTGCGCGATCACCATGAGCTTCTCCGGCGTGATCTCGCCGCCGGGGATGCGCGGGACCACCGAGTAGGTCCCGTTGCGCTGCAGGTTCGCGAGGAACTTGTCGTTGGTGTCCTGCAACGTCGCCTGCTCGCCGGCGAGGATATGCCCGTTGCCCAGCGTGGCCAGGATGGACGCGATCGCCGGTTTGCAGATCGCGCAACCGGTCCCGGTGCCGTAGCGGTCGATCATCTCGCTGAACGTGGTGATCCGCGTGGCCTGGAGGATCTGGAACAGCTCCGCGCGCGACTGCGGGAAGTGCTCGCACAACGCCTTCGACTGCTCGACGCCGCAAGCCGTCAGCAGCTTGCCCAGCAGCGGGACACACGATCCGCACGCCGTGCCCGCCCGCGTGCAGCCCTTGATCTTGGCGACCGAATCGCAACCCTCTTCGGTGATCGCGTGGGTGATCGCACCCTTGGAAACCGCGTTGCACGAACAGATCTGCGCGGCGTCGGGCAGCGCGTCGACACCGACCGCCGTCCCACCTCCGGCCGGGGCGAGGATCGCGCCGGGTTCGGCGGGCAGCGGCCTGCCGACCATCGCGCGCAGCGTGTTGAACTCGCTCGCGTCGCCCACCAGCACCCCGCCGAGCAACGTCTTCGAGTCGTCCGACACGACGAGCTTTTTGTACGTCCCGGCGACGGCGTCGTTGAACGCGACCTCCAGCGCGCCCTCGGTCGCCGCGTGCGCGTCGCCGAAGCTGGCGACGTCGACGCCCATGAGCTTGAGCTTCGTCGACATGTCCGGCTCGGGGAACGTGCCCTCGCCGCCGGTCAGCCGCGCCGCGACGATCTCCGCCATCGCGTACCCGGGCGCCACGATGCCGTAAACCTTGCCGTCCACGGCCGCGCATTCACCGATCGCGTACACCGCCGGATCGGACGTCCGGCAGGTGTCGTCGACCAGGATCCCGCCCCGCGCGCCGACTTCCAGGCCGGACGAACGCGCCAGATCGTCACGCGGCCGGATTCCGGCGGAGAACACCACCAGGTCGACATCGAGTTCCGTGCCATTGCCGAGCTTCGCGATGTAGCGTTCGCCGTCCGGCTCGATGGCGTCGGTCGACGTTCCCGTGTGGACGGTCACGTCGAGATCGGTGATCAGCCGTCGCAGCAGGCCACCACCGCCTTCGTCGACCTGTAGCGGCATCAGGCGGGGCGCCATCTCGACCACATGCGGCGAAAGACCCATGTCCCGCAACGCCTTCGCGGCTTCGAGACCGAGCAACCCGCCGCCGATGACGACCGCCGAACGCCGTCCGCGCCCGGGCCGCTGAGCGGCTTCCCGGATGGCGTCGAGGTCCTCGATTGTCCGGTAGACGAAGCAGCCGGGAAGATCGTGGCCGGGCACCGGCGGGACGAACGGCCGCGAACCGGTCGCGAGGACGAGCGCGTCGTACGGCTGCTCGTATCCGGCTTCGGTGACGACGGTCTTGCGCTCGCGGTCCACCGAAACCACCGCGTCACCGAGCCGTAGTTCGATCATCGGGTCGTCCGCGTAGTCCGCGCCTTCCAAAGCGAGTGAAGCGGGATCCCAGGTGTCCACATAGGACGTCAGGGCGACGCGATCGTAAGCGGGCCGCGCCTCCTCGGCGAGGACCACGATC
Organism: Amycolatopsis sp. NPDC057786; assembly: GCF_042797905.1. Lineage (NCBI taxonomy): Bacteria > Bacillati > Actinomycetota > Actinomycetes > Pseudonocardiales > Pseudonocardiaceae > Amycolatopsis > Amycolatopsis sp. NPDC057786. The sequence goes on along the minus strand of NZ_JBHVKW010000047.1, from coordinate 5,138 downwards.
TGCCACTCGCCGGTCTTGTCCTCCGCGCGCACCGCTTCCACGAGCCGGTGCGCGACCATGCCATGTCCCGCGACGACGAGTTTCCGCATCAGACCTCCGCCCCGGCGAGCGCCAGGCCTCGGGTGCTCGCCACTTCCGACTGCTGTTTGCGCAGGTACACCGCCCACGTGACGGCGAAGCACAGGCCGTAGAAGACGAGGAAGGCGATGAACGCCGGCACCCCGCTCTTCGTGTCCGCGAACGACTGGCGGAAGGCCAGGTTGATGAAGAGCCCGCCCAGTGCGCCGATCGCTCCGGCCAGCCCGATCAGCGCGCCGGAGAGCTTGCGTGCCTTGAGCATCTCCAGCGTCTCGTCCGCGCCCTCGCTGATCGCGACCTTCGCCTTGGCGCGGAAGATCGCCGGGATCATCTTGTACGTCGAGCCGTTGCCGATACCGGTGAGCACGAACAGCACGATGAACGCGACGGTGAACAACGCCAGCGAGTTCGACGTCGACGCCAAGATCAGCACCACGGTCGCCGCGGCCATGCCGACGAACGTCACGAAGGTGATCTTTCCGCCGCCGATCCGGTCGGCCAGCCAGCCGCCGGTCGGACGCGAGAACGAGCCGAGCAGCGGGCCGAGGAAGGTCACCGCGGCCGCCTGCAACGGAGTGCGGCCGAACTGGTTCTGCAGCACCAGGCCGAAGGCGAAGCTGTACCCGATGAACGAACCGAACGTGCCGACGTAGAGGAACGACATCACCCAGGTGTGCGGATCCTTGACGACCTCGCGCATCGCCTTGGTGTCGCCCTTCATCGAGGCGAGGTTGTCCATGTAGAAGTACGCGCAGACCGCCGCGACCACGATGAGCGGGATGTAGATCGCCAAGACCACGCGGGGCGCGGTCGCGCCGACGGTGCCGATGACCAGCAGGCCGATCAGCTGGATCGCCGCCACACCGAGGTTCCCGCCGCCCGCGTTGAGGCCGAGTGCCCAGCCTTTGTGCTTCTCGGGATAGAACGCGTTGATGTTGGTCATCGACGACGCGAAGTTCCCGCCGCCGACGCCGCCGAGCGCGGCGATCAGCAGGAACGTGCCGAGCGAGGTGCCCGGTTCCATCGCGATCGCCGCGAGAATCGTCGGCGCCAGCAGCAGCAACGCGCTGACGATCGTCCAGTTCCGGCCGCCGAACCGCGCCACCGCGAAGGTGTACAGCGGCCGCATCAGCGCGCCGATCAACGTCGGCGTCGAGACCAGCAGGAACTTGTCCGCGGCCGAGAAACCGTACTGCGGCCCCATGAACAGGACCATGACCGACCACAGTGTCCAGACGGAGAAACCGATGTGCTCGGCCAGGATCGAGAACCAGAGGTTCCGCCGGGCGATCTTCTTCCCGGTCTCCTCCCAGAACCGCTCGTTCTCCGGATCCCAGTGCTCGATCCAGCGCTTTCCACGAGCGTGCATGAGGTCCTCCTTGGTGGATGCGTTCGGGTTCACTGGGCGGCCAGCCATTTCGCGACCCCGCCGACGGCGTCCTTGCAGCCGCCGCAGCCGGTCGTCGCGCGGGTCGCCGCGGCGAGGGCGGGGACGTCGGTGGCACCGCCGCGCCACGCTTCGACGAGCCGTCCCTTGGTCACCGCGTTGCAGCGGCAGATGACCGCCGACGCGGGCAGGTCGGCCGGGCTCGCCGCCGACGGCGCCCCTGGCGGCAGAGAGCGTCCTAAAAGGACAGCGAGCCGGTCATCCGGCACCGGCGTGCCCCGGTCGTAGAGTTGCGTGATCGTCGCGGCCGCGTCGGGCAGGCCGAGCAGGATCGCGCCTGCCACCCGGTTTTCCCGGATGACGAGCTTGCCGTAGCGACAGCCCGCCGGGTCGCTGAAGGTGAGCACTTCGGCGGTCGGGTCGTCCGCGCCGGTCATCGTCTCGCCGAGCGCGGTGAGGTCGATGCCGCGGGCCTTGAGCCGCGTCACCGCCTGGGTGCCGCGATAGCGTGACGCGGATTTCGTGCCGGTGACCAGATCCGCGACGACGGCGGCCTGTTCCCACGCGGGTTGCACGAGACCGCCGAACGCGCCCGGATGTTTCGCGCAGTCGCCGATCGCGTGGATCCGGCCGTCGCTGGTGCGCAGCAGATCGTCGACGACGATGCCGCCCTCGACGGTCAGCCCGGCGTCCACGGCCAGTTTCGTCTCGGGCCGGACTCCGGTGGAGACGACGATGAGATCGGCGGGCACGTGCGTGCCGTCGTCGAGTTTGAGCCCGTCGCCGCTGACGTAGCGCGCGGCCCCGACGCCGAGCCGGAAGGCGACGCCGAGTTCTTCGAGTTTCCTGGTCAGCACCCGCGCGGATTCCGCGTCGAGCTGACGTTCCATGATGTGCGGCATCGGATGCACGACGGTGACGAGATTCCCGCGTCCGGCGAGCCCGCGCGCGGCTTCCAGGCCGAGCAGCCCGCCACCGAGAACGGCCACCGGCGCGCCCAGTTTGGCGGCGTCGAGGATGCGGGCGCAGTCGTCGAGGGTGCGGAACGCGACGACGTCCGGACCGGGTTCGAGCCCTTCGACCGGCGGCATCCACGGGTTGGCACCGGTGGCGAGCACGAGCGCGTCATAGTCCACAGTGGACCCGTCGTCGAGGTGGATCCGCCTCTCCGTGCGATCGATCGACGTCGCGGAGACACCCCGGCGCAGATCGGCGCGGGTACGGGACGACCATTCGTCGTCGTGCAGCCGGACGGCCTCGGGCCGCATGGTGCCGGCGACCACCGACGAGAGCAGCACCCGGTTGTAGGCGGCGTGCTCCTCCGCGCCGACGACGGTGAGCCGCACGCGCTCGCCATCGGGATCGCGGCGCTGGATCTCGTCCGCGAGCCGCGCTCCCGCCATCCCGTATCCGGCGATGACCACCGACCGGGGGCTCACGCGACCGCCTCGGCCGGGGCGAGCGCGACCGCGCACACCTTGAACTCGGGCATCCGGCTCGTCGGGTCGAGCACCGGGTTGGTCAGCAGGTTCGCCCTGCCCTCGCCAGGGAAGTGGAACGGCAGGAACACGAGGTCGGGGCGCAGCGACGCCACGCAACGGACCCGCGCGACGGTCTCGCCGCGCCGGGAACGCACGACGGCGAGGTCGCCCTCGGCCAGCCCCGCCCTCGCGGCGGTGTCGGGATGAACTTCCACGAAGGCCTCCGCCACGACGTCGTTGAGTTCTTTGACCAGCCGGGTCTGCGCCCCGGACTGGTAGTGCTGCAGGACCCGCCCGGTGGTGGCCTGCAAGGGGAATTCGGCGTCGGGCAGCTCGGCCGGGCCGACGTGGTCGACCGGGACGAACCACGCGCGGCCGTCCTGGTGGGCGAAGCGGTCGAGGAACATCCGCGGCGTGCCGGGATGCGATTCCGCCGGGACGGGCCAGTAGAGGGCCTCGCCGTCGCGGAGCCGGTCGTAGGTGATGCCCGAGTAGTCGGCGACACCGCCCTTGGACGCCTGGCGGAGTTCGGTGAAGACGGTCTCGGCGTCGGTCGGGAACCGGCCGTCGGGCTGGCCGAACCGGCGGGCGAGTTCGGAAAGCACGTAGAGATCGGTCTTCGCGCCGGAGGGCGGGTCGATCGCCTTGCGGCGCAGGAGGATCCGGCCTTCGAGATTGGTCATCGTGCCGTCCTCCTCGGCCCACTGCGTGACCGGCAGGACGACGTCGGCCATCGCCGCCGTCTCCGAAAGGACGAGGTCCGAGACCACAAGGAAGTCCAAAGAAGACACCTTGTCCTGGATGTTCCCGGCACCGGGCGCGGAGACGACGAGGTTGCTGCCGAACACCATCAGCGCGCTCGGCCCGTCTTCGGTGCCCAGCGCCTCCAGCAGCTCGACGGCCGAACGACCCGGCCCCGGCAGGGATTCCGGCGGCACACCCCACACCCCGGCGACGTACTCGCGGGCCGCGGGGTCGTCGATCTTGCGGTAGCCGGGAAGCTGGTCGGCCTTCTGCCCGTGCTCACGCCCGCCCTGTCCGTTGCCCTGCCCGGTCAGGCAACCGAAGCCGGACCCCTTGCGTCCCGGCAGGCCGAGGGCGAGCGAGAGGTTGATCCAGGCGTTGACCATCGCGGTGCCGTTGGCGTGCTGTTCGGTGCCGCGCGCGGTGAGGACGTAGGCGTTGCGAGCCGCGGCGAGCTTGGCGGCGACGCGACGCTGGTCCGCGGCGGACACGCCGGTGATCTGCTCGACGCGCTCCGGCCACCAGGCCGCGACCGAACGCCACAGCTCCTCGAAGCCGTTCGTCCGCGAGACCACATAGGACTTGTCGAGCAGGCCGTCGGCGACGACGGCGTGCAGGATGCCTTGCGCCAGCGCGAGATCGGTTCCCGGCGCGGGCTGCAGGTGCAGTCCGGCCAGCTCGGCGGTCGGGGTGCGGCGCGGGTCGACGACGATGAGGTCCGCGCCACGCAGGTGCTGGATGAACGGCGGCATCGTCTCGGCCGGGTTCGCGCCGATGAGCAGGACCGCGTCCGCGTCGGCGAGATCCGTGACCGGGAACGGCATCCCGCGGTCGGCGCCGAACGCCTTGATCCCCGCGGCCGCCGCCGACGACATGCAGAACCGGCCGTTGTAGTCGATCTGCGAGGTGCCGAGCGCGACCCGGGCGAACTTCCCCAGCAGATACGCCTTCTCGTTGGTCAGCCCGCCGCCGCCGAAGACGGCGACCGAGTCGGCCCCCTTGGCCGCGCGGATCTCGGTGAGCCGCTCGGCGACGAGGTCGAGGGCCTGCGGCCAGGTCGCGGGCCGGAGTTCTCCGTCGACCCTGATCAGTGGTGTCGTCAGGCGGGAAGGCGAGGTGAGGAGCTCCCCCGACGTCCAGCCCTTCTGGCAGAGGCCGCCGGCGTTGACCGGGAAGTCACGCGGGGCGACCCTGGCGCCGTCGAGGCTCATCCCGCACTGCAGGGCGCAGTACGGGCAGTGCGTGTCCACCGCGGTCACGGTGGGGGCGGCGAGCGGCACGGGCACCTCCTCCAGGCGTCGATAGCGCTTGAAGGTAGGTAGGCCGTGTTACCTGAAAACTCCTGAATGTTTCAGGCGTTTGACATTGCCCGCCGCCGATGGACGTCACACCGTGAGGTCGCGAGGGGCTGAAGGGGACTTTCCCCGCATGCGACGCGGTGAAAGCTC
>NZ_JBHVKW010000046.1:0-39602 GCF_042797905.1 Amycolatopsis sp. NPDC057786 | reverse complement strand
CCCGGCGCCGGGGCGGGCGCCCGCCGGGGGGGGGCTGGGGCCCGCGCGCGCCCCCCCGGGGGGGGGTGGGGGGTGGGCGTTTACCCCCCCCCCCCACCACCCACGACCTGCTGTACCGGACCGGCCCTCGGGCCGAAGGCGTCCTTCGCCGCATCAGACGCGGCGAAGGGAGCCTTCACCCCACACCGGCCCGACTCAGGAACGCACGAGACCGGTCACGCGCCGCCGGCCGCCACGACGCCGCGCCGCAAGGCCTTCACCGCGTCCGAGGCCGCCGCTCCGACCGGATCCGCCTTCCCGAGGACGTCGCGGATCTGGTCCAGCAGGTCGATGACCTGCCGCGACCACCGCACGAAGTCACCGGCCGACAGCTCCTGCCCGTTCGCTTCGGCGGCGGTGAGGACCTTCTCCAGCGATTCGCCGCGCGCCCATCGGTAGACGGGCCAGGCGAAACCGGCGTCGGGTTCGCGGGTGCGGTCCAGTTTGTGGCGCCGCTCGTCCTCGGTGAGCTCCATCCACAGCCGCGTGGTCGCCTGCCAGGCGTCGAGCACCTTGCCCGCGGGCAGGCGGGGCTCCCCGGCGGTGTCCCGGCGTGCCTCGAAGACCAGCGTCGAGACCACGGCGGCCAGTTCTGCGGGCGCCAGGCCCTTCCAGACGCCGTGCCGGATGCACTCGGCGGCGAGTAGATCGGACTCGCTGTAGAGCCGGGTGAGCCGCTTCCCGTGCTCGGTGACGCGGTCCTCGCCGTCGCCCTTCGACTCGGGGCCGAGGTACCCGCGCTCGCCGAGCAGCCGCAGGATGCGGTCGAAGGCGCGGGCGAGTGAGTGCGTGGTCGCGGCGACCTTGCGTTCCAGTTGCTCGGTCTCCGCCGTGAGCCGCTGGTGGCGCTCGACCCAGCGCAGGTTCGCCTCGCGTTCGGCGAGGCCGTGGCACGGATGCGCGCGCAGCGCACGCCGCAGCGCGGCCAGCTCACCGTCCTCATTGGCCCCGGCGCGGCGCTTTTGCCTGCCGGGCAAGGAGATTCCCGCGTTGCGCAGACTCGAAGCGATATCCCGCCGGGTCTTGGGCGAGCGCAGCTCGATGTGCTTCGGCAGCTTGATGTTCCCCAGCGCCTCGACCGGCGACGGGAAGTCGGACACCGAGAGCGGCCCGGACCAGCGGTCCTCGGTGACCACGACGGGCCGCGGCTCGCGGATCGGGTCGAGCCCAGGGTCGACGACGACCGCCAGCCCGGCGCGCCGCCCGGCGGGAACGGCGATGACGTCGCCCTTGCGGAGCTTCTCCAGCGATTCGGCGGTTCCCGCACGGCGGGCGGAGGTGTTCTGGCGAGAAAGCGCCTTCTCCCGGGCGGAGATCTTCGCCCGCAGTTCGACGTACTCCAGCATCTGGTCGAAATCGCCGGTGATGGCCGAGGTGTAGCCCCGCAGAGCTTCCTTGTTCCGCTCGATCCGCCGCGCCGTCCCGACCACCGACCGGTCGGCCTGGAACTGCGCGAACGACTGCTCCAGCAGGTCACGGGCCTCTTCGGCGCCGACCTGGGCGACCAGGTTCACCGCCATGTTGTAGCCGGGCCGGAAGGACGACCGCAGCGGGTACGTCCTGGTCGAGGCCAGCCCGCCGACCTGCTTCGGGTCGATCCCCGGCTGCCAGGCGACGACGGCGTGGCCTTCGACGTCGATCCCGCGCCGTCCGGCCCGCCCGGTGAGCTGCGTGTACTCCCCCGGCGTCAGGTCGACGTGCGCCTCGCCGTTGTACTTCACGAGCCGTTCCAGCACAACGGTCCGCGCGGGCATGTTGATGCCGAGCGCGAGCGTCTCGGTGGCGAAGACGACCTTCACCAGGCCCTGGACGAACAGCTCCTCGACGGTCTCCTTGAACGCCGGGAGCAGCCCGGCGTGGTGCCCGGCGATACCGCGTTCGAGCGCCTCACGCCATTCCCAGAAGCCGAGGACTCCGAGGTCGCCCTCGGGGAGGTCCTTGGTGCGCTCGGCGACGATGCGGCGGACCTTCTCGACCTCCTCGGGGCCGTTGAGCCGCAGGCCCGACCGGACGCACTGGCCGACGGCGGCGTCACAGCCGGCGCGGGAGAAGATGAACACGATGGCGGGAAGCAGGCCGGCGTTGTCCAGCCGCTCGACCGTCTCGGTGCGGGACGGCGGCCGGTACCGCGGCATCCGCGACGGCACCCCGCGCCGTCCCCTCGGCCCGCGCAGCCCGGCCGGGGCGAAACGTCCGCCGATCTCTTCGGTACGGCGAAGCAGGCTGGGGTTGATCCGCAGTTCCGCGCCCGGCGCGTTCTCCTCCTGGCCGGCGAACAGGTCCATCAACCGGTTGCCGACCAGCATGTGCTGCCACAGCGGCACCGGGCGGTGCTCGTCGACGACGACGGTGGTGTCGCCGCGGACCTCGACGAGCCATTCGCCGAACTCCTCGGCGTTGCTCACCGTGGCCGACAGGCCGACGACCCGGACGTGTTCGGGCAGGTGGAGGATGACCTCCTCCCAGACGGCGCCGCGGAACCGGTCGGCGAGGTAGTGGACCTCGTCCATCACCACGTACGCGAGCTCCCCGATGGTCGAGGACCCGGCGTACAGCATGTTGCGGAGGACCTCGGTGGTCATCACCACGACCTGCGCGTTGCCGTTGATCGAGGTGTCGCCGGTCAGCAGGCCGACGGCGTCGGCGCCGTAGCGGCCGACGAGGTCGGCGTACTTCTGGTTCGACAGCGCCTTGATCGGTGTCGTGTAGAAGCATTTGCGGCCCTCGGCTAGGGCGAGGTGCACCGCGAACTCGCCGACCACGGTCTTCCCGGCGCCGGTGGGCGCGCAGACGAGCACGCCGTGACCGTCTTCGAGCGCCTCGCAGCCGCGGACCTGGAAATCGTCGAACTCGAACGACGATTCCGCCGCGAAGCGGGTCAGCTGGGGGTATCGAGCGCGGCGCTGGGAGGCCGCATAGGCCTCGGCCGGGGTCTGAGAAGGGCTATTGACCACTTCGTCAGGGTTCCATACCCCACCGACAGTTCGCACTCGGTGTGACGATCCCGGGAACGGCCGCCACCTCCGCGTCATCCAAGGGCCGGATCCGAGATCGAGAGGGGACTCCATGGAGATCGCTTGCCCGCAATGCGCGCAGGTCGACCAGGTGCAGAGTGTGCCGGCGGTGTTCCAGAGCGGGCAGACGACCTACCGGGTGCAAGGGGGCATGACGGCCATCCCGGCGGGCGACGGCGTGGTCTACACCGCGACGACGCACACCGGTGTGTCGGTGACCGCGACCGCGGCCTCCCTCAGCCCGTATCCGGTGCTCCGCGGCGGCGGCTGCTTCCTGGCGCTCGCGCTGGTCCTGCTGATCCCCGCGTTCGTGTTCCTCGCCTTCGCCAACGACGTACTGGACGAGAACGTCGCTCCGACCGCCGACGGCAGGGTCGCGCAGTTCATCGGAGCGTCGATCTTCCCGTTCGGCGCCTTCGCGCTGGTCGCCTTGTTCGCCGTGCTGTTCGTGCTCAGGCTGCGGCGCAACGCGCGGATCCGGCGGGGCATCCCCGACGCGCTGGAGTACTGGCGGCAGGCGTGGTTCTGCCACCGCTGCGGCGGGGTGTTCTTCCCGCGCGGCGAACTGATGTCGGCCGCGACGTTCCGCGGTCTGGTGTGGCGCGCGGGCGACTACGCCGGGCTCACCCGACGACGGTGAGCGCGCCGGGGACACAGGTGACGTCGATCGGTAGCCTGCCCAGCGGCTCGCCGTCGGCGTACACGGGCAGGTCGCTGCCGGCCAGGTGGATCTGACTGGCTTTGAGCGTCCGGACCGCCGGATGCGCGGTGTGCTGCCCGGACCGGACACCGGGCAGCATGCGGAGCAGGTCGCGCCGGGTCGCGTTGCCGACGACGGTGACGTCGAACAGGCCGTCTTCGGGGTCCGCTCCGGGACAGATCGGCATGCCACCGCCGTAGAACGGGGTGTTGCCGACGGCGATCATGGTGGCGTCGAGTTCGATCGTCTCGACGTCGGTGCGGAGCACGACCGGCCGTGGCCGGAAAGCGGCGAGTTCGGCCAGGATCGCGACGTCGTAGCGGCGCGGGCCACGAGGCCAGGTAAGCCGGTTGGCTCGTTCGGTGACCAGGGCGTCGAAACCCGAGCACAGCACCGTGGCGAACCATTCGCCTCCCGCCTGGCCGAGGTCGATCCTCCGTCGTTTCCCCTCCGCGATCCGCCTCGCGGCGAAATCGGCGGCGGCGTGCGGCCGTTCGGGGATGCCGAGCGCCCTGGCGAAGTCGTTGCCGGTGCCCGCGGGGATGATCCCGAGCGCGACACCGGATTCGGCGCAGAACTGAACGCCTTGGTGTGCCGCCCCGTCACCGCCGAGGACGACGAGGACGTCCAGCCCGGCCGCGCGCGAGTCGGTCATCAGCGCACGGGATTCCTCCACCGTGTGGGCGACGAGGACGTCGAGCCGGTCGACGACGGGCCGCAGCCGCGCCGCGACCGACTCCATCAGCCGTCCCGCGGCCCCGGCACCGGAGGCGGGGTGGACGGCCAGCGCCGCGTGCATCCCCGGCTCAGGTGACGTCGTCGGTGCTGGTGCGCTTGCCGTTCGTGGCGGCCGACGGCTCCTCGTCGATGGTGCTCGGCGTGTAGTCGAACGGCGCGGCCTCGTCGTCGGCGAGCTTGTCCCAGCCCTCGGTGCCGCGCTCCTTGTCGAGCTTGCGGTCGTGGAAGCGCGCGATCTGGATGGAGAGCTCCAGGAGCACCACCAGCGCGCCGGCCAGGGCGAGCATCGAGAACGGGTCCGAACCGGGCGTCGCGAAGGCGGCGAAGACGAACACGACCATGATCAGGCCGCGGCGCCACTTCTTGAGCGTCTGGTACTTGAGGACGCCGACGCGGTTCAGCATCACCACGAACAACGGGAGCTCGAAACTGACGCCGAAGATCAGCAGCAGCGACAGGATGAACGAGATGTACTTGTCACCGGTGAGGGCGGTGATGAACTGGTCGCCACCGAAGTTCATCAGCAGCTCGAGGGCGTGCGGGATGAGCAGGTACGCCAGGATCGCGCCGGCGGCGAAGAGGATCGACGCGAAGAAGACGAAGGTGAGCGCGTACTTGCGCTCCTTCGAGTAGAGGCCGGGCGCGATGAACGCCCAGATCTGGTAGAGCCACAGCGGGGCGAACAGGACCGCGCCAGCGGCGAGACCAACCTTCAGCTGGATCATGAAGGCTTCGAACGGGACGGTCTGCAGCAGCTGGCAATGCCCTGGCTGCCCTCCGAGCCTGCGCTCGGGCGGAATTCCGCAGTACGGGCCGGTCATGATGTCGCCCAGCGACGGGATCGGACCCACCCTGGTCTGGAACCAGAGGAAACCGATGATCCCGCCCGCCAGGATGGCGAGCAGCGCGAAGCCCAGACGGCGGCGGAACTCGTAGATGTGCTCGATGAGCGTCATCGTGCCGTCGGGGTTGGCCCGACGGCTGCGCTTGCGCCGCTTGGTGCCGCGGCGCTCCTCACCGGAGGCGGAATCCGCCACTGGACAGTCCGTTCTCGTCAGGGTCCACCATGAGCGCGCCGGTACGTCGGCGCGCTCATCCGCGAACAGGCTCCGCTTGGCTAACTAGAGACCGCTCAGCTGGCGTTCTTCTGCGCCTGCTCGGCCGGAGCGGGCGCGGCGGCCTGCTGCTTCTTGAGCTCGTCGAGCTGACGCTGGAGGTCGGCGACCTGCTTGTCCTGCGCGGTCGCGGCGGGCGCGGGCGTGGTGGCCTGCGGCAGCTGCTTGGTCTCGACCTCTTCGGTCTCGGCGGCCTTGTCCTTGTCCCCGGCCATGTCCTTGGTCTCGGCCTTGAAGATCTTCATGGACTTGCCGATGGACCGCGCGGCGTCCGGAAGCCTCTTGGCGCCGAACAGCAGAACAACGACGAGCACCAGGATGATGATGTGCCACGGCTGCAGCGCGTTCATCGTTTGCGGCCTCCTTCTCGAGTCTCTCGTGTGTGATGTTACCGGTCTTCGAGCCCACGTCGTTGCGCGATCGCCACGCGCAGCGCGGCCGACCGGGCGCGAAGGAGCCCTGTCCGTTTTCGGGTGTTCGTAGCCACCATGCTCATCGTATGGGTGAGCACGCGCAAGACTCTGCGTAATTTGATTAGCAGAACGAAGAGCAGGATCAGCCCGGCGACGGCGAGCGCGATGCTCGGCAGGTACGACACGGCGTCACCCTACTGCTCGTAGGTTGACGTTAGGTGACGAGCCCGGGCCAGCGCGTCGGCCGCCCGGCGACGAACTGCCTCTCCGAGCGCGACCGGGCTTTCGACCTGCGCGTCTCCGCCCAGCCCCAGGATGAGCCGGACCATCCACGACTCGTCGGCGTACCGCATCCGGATGCGCAGCCGCCCGCCGTCGAGCTCGTCGAGCTCCTCGCAGGGGTAGTACTCGGCTACCCAGCGTGCGTCGGGGTCGAGGACGAGGACGGCTTCCTGCTGATCGGGGCGCGGGCGGAAAACACCATCGGAAATGTCAGTGGGCTGGGCGTGCGCCGGCGGGACGGCGGGTTCGTCCAGCACGGTGAGCTCGTCGATCCGGTCGAGGCGGAACAGCCGGACACCCTCGGCGCGGCGGCACCACGCTTCGAGGTAGCCGACCGCCTGGACGATGAGCAGCCGCATCGGATCGACGGTGCGTTCGGTGATCTCGTCCTTCGACGCGGTGTAGTACCGGATCCGCAACGCGCGCTTCGCGGTGAGAGCGGCCCGGACGGCTTCGCGAGTGCCTGCGGTCTTCTTGCCTTCGCGCACTCCCCCGCCGACGACGATCCCCGACGGTTGGGCCTGCCCCGCGGCGACCTCGATCTTCGCGATGGCGCGGCGGACCGCGTCGGCGTCGACCACTCCGGGCGTCTCGGCCAACGCGCGCAACGCGACGAGCATGGCCGTCGCCTCGCCGCCGGTGAGCCGCAGCGGGCGGTTCATCCCGGCGTCGTGCGTGACGACGATCGTGTCGCCCTCGAAGGACAGGTCGATCAGGTCACCGGGGCCGTAGCCGGGCAGCCCGCACATCCACAGCAGTTCGAGGTCCTTGCGCAGCTGCTTGGGCGTGACGTCGAAGTCGTGGGCGGCGTCGTCGATCTTGATCCCCGGCCGGGCGAGGAGATACGGCACGAGCGCGAGCAGCCGCGGCATCCGTCCGGTGGTGCTCATCGGGCACCGCCGGCGTGCGCGATGGCTTCGAGGCGGCTGAAGACCGACTTCGCGAGCACGTCGGGTTCGAGGACGAGGACGTCCGGCCCGTGCGCGGTCAGCCAGTCGGCGGCGGATTCGGGGTAGTACAGCTCGATCTCCACGAGGTCGCCCTCTTCTCCCCCGGCGTCGCTGCGGCCGACCACCCGGCCGCGGCGGCGGACCCCGGCGGCCCGCCCGTCGGCGACCCAGACACTGGCGGTGGTCGGCGCGGACGGGTCCTCGCCAATGCTGGCGGAGACCATCCGCAGCAGGTTGACCCCTTCGGGGCGTTCGACGACGCCGGTTTCCCCGAAGGCGGCGACCTTCCCGGTCACCCGCGAGAGGCGGAAGCACCGGGGCGCGCCCCGGTCCCTGTCGTGCCCGACTACGTACCAGCGGCCCTTCCACGACACCACGCCCCACGGTTCGAGGGTGCGGATCTTGCGTTCGGCCGAACCACTGCGGCGGTACTCGAAACGCACCGCCTGCCCGGCTTGGACGGCGGCGAGCAGCGGACCGAACGCCGGTTCGGCGCGGACGCGGGGTTCGACGACGGTCGGGGCGTGGTCGTCGACCTCGACCCCGGCGGCGCGGAGTTTCACCAGCGCACCCTGCGCCTCACCGGTCAGCTCGGGGGAATCCCAGAGCCGGACAGCCAGACCAACCGCGGTCGCCTCGTCGGGCGCGAGGTCGATCTCGCCGAGTTCGTAGTCGCGGCGCGCGATGCGGTAACCGTCGATCGCGTCGAACGCGGAGTTGCGGCCGGTCTCCAGCGGGATGCCGAGTTCGCGCAGTTCGGTCTTGTCGCGCTCGAACATGCGGAAGTACGCCTCGTCGCTGGCCGCGTCGGCGTACCCGGGCACGATGCCCCGGATCCGCTCGGCGGTGAGGTACTGCCGGGTGGACAGGAGGGCCAGAACCAGGTTGACCAGACGTTCGGCGCGTGCGGTGGACACCCGGCTACCCTAGCCCGCGCCGTCCGACCCGATGGTGAGAGCCGCCGATCGCGCGTCGTAACGATCCCTGGCGGTCTCGACCTCGTCGAACCTGGTCTCGGCCCATTCCTTGATCCCGGCCAGCAACTGCCGGAGGCTCCGGCCGAGTTCGGTCAGTTCGTAGTCCACGCGGACCGGCACGCACGGGGTGACCGTGCGGGTCAGGAGGCCGTCGCGCTCCAGGGTCCGCAGGGTCTGCGTGAGCATCTTCTGGCTGACCCCGGCTATCCGGCGCGAGAGGTCGCTGTAGCGCTGGGGCCCGTCGCCGAGGGCGACGAGGACGAGGCTGACCCATTTGCCCGAGACCTCGTCGAGCAGTTTCCGGGCGGGGCAGGCCGCGAGATAGGCGTCGTAAGCCCGTTTCTGTTCGTCCCGGCGTTCCTGTGCCGTGCGCGTGACCACGGTGCGCGTACCTCCGCGTGGGTTGGGCACCTCGAGGTGCGTACTTCCCGAAGGAGAGTAACTCCCCATACGTTCGCCGGGAACGATTCCCCTGGAGGAGAACGATGCGTGCAGTGGTGGTCCGCCGGTTCGGCGGCCCGGAAGTCCTGGAGTTCGCCGAAGTCCCGGTGCCCGTGCCGGGGCCAGGGCAGGTACGAGTGAAGGTGGCAGCGGCCGGGGTCAACCCGGTCGATGCCGGGACCCGGACGGGTTTCCTGACCGAGGCGGCGATCATCCCGCCGCGTGAGCGGGTCGGGATCGGCTGGGACGTGGCCGGGACCGTCGACGCCGTGGGCGACGGCGTCACCGGATTCGCCGCGGGCGACAGCGTGATCGGCCTGCTGGACCGGCCGTCGGCCGCGCTCGGCACGTATGCCGATTTCGTCGTACTCGACGCGGGCGCGATCGCCGCCGCCCCGCGGACGGTGTCGCTCGCGGAGGCCGCGACGTTGCCGTTGAACGGTCTCACCGCGGTCCAGGCCCTCGATCTGCTCGACCTGCCACCGGGTGCGACGGTCCTGGTGACCGGCGCGGCGGGAGCCGTCGGCGGCTACGCGGTTTCCTTGGCGAAGGCTCGCGGTTTTCGCGTGGTGGCCGTCGCCGGCGCGGCCGACGAGACGCTGGTTCGCGGGTTCGGCGCGGAGGTTTTCGTGCCACGTGGCGATTTCCTCGCCGATCGCGTGCGGGCGGTGATCCCCGGCGGCGTCGACGCGGTACTCGACACGGCACTACTCGGGCTCGACGCGTTGGACGCGGTGGCGAACCGCGGCCGGTTCGTCGTGTTCGCGGCCGGAGCCGCCCCGATCCCGCTGCGGGGCATCAAGGTCGAGCACGTCTGGATAGCCGCCGACGGCGCGGCGCTCGCCGGGCTGGTGACCTTGGTCGACGACGGCGCGCTCGCCCTCCGGGTCGCCGACACCTTGCCCTTGGCCGAGGCGGTGAAAGCACACGAACGCCTGGCGGAGGGCGGACTCCGCGGGCGGCTCGTCCTGACCAAGGAATAAGTTGACGCTTAATTAAGCCTACGGTTATCTTCGCATCATGGACAACGAGGAGACCCGGATCGAACTCCGGCGCGAATACCCGGACCCCATCGAGGACGTCTGGTCGGCGCTCACCGATCCCGAGCGCACGGCCCGCTGGATCGGCACCTGGACGGGCGAAACCGGAGTCGGCAACACGATCATGTTGTCGATGACCGCCGAAGAAGGCTCCGAGCCGGGTCCCGCCGTCATCCGCGAATGCGTTCCACCGAAACGGCTGGCCATGGATCTGCACAACACCGGCGAGCCGACCTGGCGGGTGGAGCTGACCCTCACCCCGCGCGGCGAGGGAACGGTGCTCGACTTCGTGCACCGGATGCCCAAACCCGACTGGGACACCTCGGACATCGCCAAGGGCTGGCACTTCTACCTCGACCGGTTGGGCGCTTCACTCGCCGGCGAACCGGTGCCCGAATGGGACGGCTACACGCCGCCTAGTTTGGAGTCATGAACGATCGAGTACTGCTGATCACCGGCGCTTCCCGCGGCCTCGGCGAGGCCACCGCGCGCCGGGCCGCGGCGGCCGGGTTCCGGCTGGCGTTGCTCTCCCGCGACCGCGAGGCGCTGCTTCCGCTCGTCGCCGAGTTCGGCGAGGAGCGCGCCCTCGCGGTCGCGGCGGACGTCACCGATTGGGGATCACTGGCCGCGGCCGTCGAGACGGTGAAGAACACCTTCGGCGGGCTGGACGCGGTGTTCGCCAACGCGGGACAAAGCGTCGTCGTCTCGTTCTTCGGTGACGGCGGCGCGGACCCTGAGCAGTGGCGGGACATGGTGCTGACGAACGTCTACGGCACCGCTCTCACCGCGCGGGCGACCCTTCCGTCACTGGCGGATTCCCAGGGGCACCTGGTGCTCACCGGTTCGGTCGCCGGACGCTATCACCGGCCAGGGAACCTCTATTCGGCGACGAAATGGGCGGTGACCGGGCTCGCGGGGTCCATCCGCGAGGAGGCCGTCGGCACCGGCGTCCGGGTCACCGTCGTGCAGCCAGGACTGGTCGACACCTCGATGATCCCCGAAGGCTCGAAAGCCAAACCGAAACTGGAACCCGACGACGTCGCGAGGGCGGTGCTCTTCGCGCTGGAGCAGCCGCCCTCGGTCGACGTCAACGAGATCGTGGTCCGCCCGACCGGGCAGGTCCGCTAGCTCGGCAGCAGCGACTCGGCCAGCCGCCGCCAGTGCGGCATGGCCGATTCACCGGGTTCGACGCCGATGACCTGGACGCCGACGTGGTCGGCGCCCGCGTCGAGGTGGCCGTGCAGCTTCGCGGTCACGGTGTCGAGGTCACCCCAGAACACGAGGTCGTCGACGAGCCGGTCACTGCCTCGGCCGCCGTCGATGTCGGCTTCGGTGTAGCCGAGCCGAAGAAACTTCGCCACGTTGTACTCCGACGTCAGGTAGCCGTGCAAATGCTCGCGGGCGATCTCACGCGCCTTGCCCGGCTCGGTTTCGAACAGCACGGCGTGCTCGACGCCGAGGAAGGCCTTCTCCCCCAGCACTTCCCGCGCCTGTGCGGTATGCGACACCGTCACGTGGTAGGTGTGCGCGCCCTCGGACCGGTCGCGGGCGAGCCCGATCATCTTCGGCCCGTACGCCGCCAGCAGCAGCCGGATCGGCTCGGCCGGCGGCGGATTCCCGTTGGTGATCGTCTCGAATTCGTCGAGGTAGGCGTTCATCGCCGCCAGCGGTTTGACGCCGGGACGCGCGCCACCGAAGCCCAGGCCGAGGACATGCCGTCCCGGATACGCGTCGGCGAGCAGGAGCGCCGCGCCACGGGCCCAGCGCGGTCCACGGGAGTCGATGCGCGCGATCCCGTTGACCACGGCCATCCGCTCGGTGGACGCGAGCAGGAATCCGGCGTGGGTCAGGGCCTCACGCCCGTCCCGTTCCGGGATCCAGATCGCCGGCCAGCCGAGTTCTTCCAGTTCTCGCACCGAATCCCGGATCAGGCTCGCGGGCTGATCCTCGAAGTCGAACGTCCAGATCCCGAAACGCCCCAGTTCCATCTGTCTCTCCTCAAGTCGGGTCCAACATATCGCAGTATCGCAGATTTTCGATATGTTGGACCCGGCCGGGCTCAGATGGAGCGTCCGAGCAGGTCGACGAGCTGCGCGATCCGCTGCTCGTCGCGGCGATAATGCGTCCACTTGCCCACCCGCGTGGACCGGACGAGCCCGGCGCGCTGCAACAGCGCCATGTACGCGGACACCGTGGACTGCGCGAGCCCCAGCTTCGCCTGGAGATGACTGACGCAGACTCCGACCTCGTTCTGGTCGGCGATCGCGTCCTCCGGCGGGAAGTGCCGGTCCGGTTCGCGCAGCCACCCGAGCACCTGGAGCCGGATCGGGTTGGCGAGCGCCTTCAGCACCTCGACCAGATGATCGGTGGTCTCCGGGACTGGTTCGGCTTGTGTGGTCATGGTCCTTCGAGCTTAGGCGTTTCCGAGCCGCGCGGCCCTGCCGTTGGCCCCACTCGCCCAGCACGCGCCGCGAGCGCAGTCGACCGAGTCGAGCGATCCGGTGTCGAACGACTTCCAGTGCCGCCCGCCGTCCGGGCTCAGATCGCTCCCGCCCGGGCCGACGGCGATCACGGTGTTCCCCAGCCAAGCCAGGCCTGAGCGGTAGCCGACCGGGGCCTCGGGCGGTGTCCGCCAAGTGCGCCCCCTGTCGGCGCTGAGCGCCACCGCCGGACCAGGCGCGTTCGGCGCCGCGTAGTAGCCGCCGATGGCCACGCCGTGCCGCGGATCCCGGAACGTCACCGAAAAGACCCCGGCGGAGGCACCACTGGGCAACGGGGTGTCGGCGGCTTCCCAGGTCATCCCGCCGTCGCCGGAGTGCAGGACCCGTGCGCGAGCGCCGCCACCAGTGGCGATCCAGGCGTCGCGCGGGCCCGATGTGGTGAGGCACTGACCGCTGGCGGCGAACCCGAACTCGCCGTCGAGCGCGGGGACCATTCCCTCGGCGGGAACGGGCTTCCACGTGCGGCCGCCGTCCGAAGTGGACTGCAACCGGAACTTGCCGTCCACCGGGTCGCTCATCGCGAGACCGCGCCGGTGGTCGAAGAACGCGACACAGTCGTAGAAGGCGGCGGGGTCGCTGTTCCGGAAGGACAGTCGCCAGCTCTCGCCGCCGTCGTCGGTGCGGTAGATCCGGGACGCCTCGCCGGGGCCGATCGACAGCGCGACCGCGTGATCGGCGTCGAAAGCTTCGATGTCCCGGAAGTCGAGAGCCTCGGTGCCCGCCGGGGCGACGGGCTTCCACGTGCGGCCGCGGTCGGTGGTGCGCAGGATGGTGCCCCTGCTGCCGCTGACCCACGCCGTACGGGAATCCACCGCGGACAGGCCGCGCAGCTGGGCGCCCGTGCCCGTCGGAGTCTCCGTCCACGCGGGCTCCGGACATTCCGGTGCGGCGTGCGCGACGCCGGTGAACGCCAGCGGGACGACCGCACCCAGCAGGACCAGCAACGCACGGCGCATCGGCGCACCTCTCCCTCGAAGACCCGAGCGAGCAACCCTAGCCTCGCTACGGCGACGTGGCGAGACCAGAGTCAGCCAGCCTCCCGCGCAAGGTGCTTCTGGACCTTTTCGACGGTCGGAAAGAACAACCGGTGAGCGACGACGGCGTTGACGATCGTGAGAATCAGGGCGAGCACCGGCAGGAGCGTGTACATCACCATTCCGGGCGTCACGTCGATCTTGTCTTGAGGGTCGTATCGACCGGACGCAGCGACACCCGAGAGATAAAAGACCAAGAAGATCACCGTCGCGAAAAGAGCACCACCGCCCAACCCCACCTCGACTCCTCGCACGAGGATGGCGCCTTTCGTCTTGACAGATCCGGTTTTCACGAGCGTCCGGGAAATCACCATGGCGATTCCCGACAACAGCAACGCACCGGCCGCGAAAGTGGCCATCCCCATGGTGACGACATTCGCACCATCAGTCGCTGTCGGAAGAATCCGTCCCACGATCTGGATGACCACCACCATGGCCAGGCCGACGGCACCCGTTCCGATCCCGAGACTGGTGGTGACCTCGCGGATCGTGCCGATCATCGCGGGCGGGAGACGACGATCGGGCTCCCTCGGCCATACGGTCGGGTAGGTCACGGTTGCCGCTTCCAGTCCGTCGGGTGCGACATCGATTCCGTGTTGGTCTTGGGCCACGTGGCACCGAGAGAATTCACCTTGTCCTGAATCGCGGTTTGTTCCACGCCGATACTGTTAGTGAGTGAATCCACTGCGCTGATGGTGGTGAAGATCGACGCGATGCCGGCGCCGATCGCGCCGATGAGGATCACGATCGCGGCCGGGATGCCGATCACGCTGATGGCACTGACGACGGCCGCAGCGACAGCGATGCCCAAGGCCGCGAGAGTTCCATAAATCTGAGTCCAGAAACTTTCGAGGCCATTGGCGAGGTTGACGAGCGAGTTCCGGATCTGTAGCCCCAGATCCTTGAGTGAGTTCAGCCCCGCGACCTGGGCGGGCACCGTGACCTTGTACGTCTCGGCCGCCTTGCCACTCCATTCGATGTTCGTTTTGAGCTTGTCCAGCGATACCGAACCGGCGATCTCGCCGATACTGCTACCGATCCGATCCGACCACTCGGCGGCCACTTGCCTCAGCTTGGCGGGATCTCCACGGTCCGTGACGAAATTCTTGGTCGCGTCCCATAACTCCGTCACCTTCTGGTTGAGCTCGTTCATGACCCGGCGGACAGGCTCGATCAGATCCGAGAGGACGTCCGGCACCCAGCTCATCACGCTGTTCACCTGGTCGAACAGCTTACGGATCTTGTCTTCGATTTCCCGAAGCTTGTCCATCGACTGGTCGATGACCGGATTCGCTCCAGCGGCCGTCATGGTGGATTCCCCTCGGATGTGTCGCTAGCCGCGGCCAGCACGATCGATGTCGAGCACGTGCTGGTCCTCGTCGTGGGCATACCGATCGGCGGCCGCGCGCAAGGAGGTGGACAGTGCGCGGAAGTTGCTTCCGGCCTGGTCGATCATGTTCTGGATGAGGGCGACGGCCTGGTTGTACTGCTTGTCGAGTCCCTTCGCCGCCGCGTAGGACATGACGTCACGTGGCGTCAAGCCGAGCGAATCGATCGCCCCACGAGGAGCGGCGAGATCGTCCGCGGCCCTGTCCCACACGTCCGCGTCCGACCGTAGGGCGTCCAGCGCCAGGGCGATGTCGTAGGCGTCCGCCATTACGGCTTCTCCGTACTGATCGACGGTTCGAGACCGACCCGACGCGCCATCCGGCGCGGGTCGAAGAGCAGCCCCATGATCTCGGCGATTGCGGGACCTTGTGGGCCCTCGACTAGGTTCGGTGGGGTACTAGCCCTGCGAAGCTGACGGAGCACGTCGAGGAGTTCACTCTCGATCTCGCCTGTCCGCACTCGCGTCACCCAGGACTGGTCGATTTCCACGTCGACGATCTGCCCATTGACCACCGAGCCGCGGACATGGCCGCCACCGCTTTCCGCGGCGATGCGGCGGTCGACGACCTCGGCGGCTCGCTGAGTGAACTGTGCCAACTCGGCGGTCGCGGCGTCCACGAGGCGAAGCATGTCTTGCACGCCGAGGGGCGACTCGTCGGCGAGGGACGCGGGAGTCGCGCCGAAGGTGGGCATGGCAGGCGGGTTCTCGGCCACGTCATCCACCTGCCGAGCCAGGGCACTTATGGTGGCGGCGTTCGCCGCCGCAGTCACGGCGCTGGGAAGTCCGCGCGGGTCGACCGCTTGCTTCCAATCTGTCGAGAGCTCCACAGACAGCACGTCGGCGGCCGGTGACACGACCACGATGACGACGCCGTCCTGATCCCGCCCCGAGATCCGGTCTGCCGCTGGAACCGGTTCAGCGACAGACGACCTCGGTGGATCACCGTCCTCTTCCAGTTCCTCTTCGAACGCCCATCGCTCGTCGTCCATCTTCGCCCTCCCCGGCTCAGAACCCACAGCGACCCCCACGGTACCTGGAGTGACGATCGCGTGTCGCCGGTTCTGAGCCGGGCGTGGACTCAGAGTGAGCTGATCAGCCGCTCGACGCGCTCGTCCACCGAGCGGAACGGGTCCTTGCACAGCACGGTCCGCTGCGCCTGGTCGTTGAGCTTGAGGTGCACCCAGTCCACGGTGAAGTCACGCCCGGCGGCCTGCGCGGCGGCGATGAAGTCGCCGCGCAGCTTCGCCCGGGTGGTCTGCGGCGGGGTGTCCTTGGCCAGCTCGATCTCGCCGTCGTCGGTGACCCGCCGCACGAGCCCCTTCCGCTGCAGCAGATCGAAGATGCCCCGCCCGCGCCGGATGTCGTGGTAGGCCAGGTCGAGCTGCGCGATCCGCGGGCTCGACAGGTCGAGGTCGTGCTTGTTGCGGTAGCGCTCGACCAGGCGGTGCTTGATCGCCCAGTCGATCTCGGTGTCGATCTTGCTGAAGTCCTGCTGCTCGACCGCCTCCAGCGCCCGGCCCCACAGCTCGACGACGCGCTCGGACTGCGGCGACGAACCGGTCTCCTTGACGTGCTGGACGGCGCGGGCGTGGTACTCGCGCTGGATGTCCAGCGCGGACGCCTCGCGGCCGCCGGCGAGCCGCACCTGGCGGCGGCCGGTGAGGTCGTGGCTGATCTCGCGGATGGCCCTTATCGGGTTGTCCAGCGTGAAGTCGCGGAACTGGACGCCCGCTTCGATCATCTCCAGCACCAGGTTCGCCGATCCGACCTTGAGCATCGTGGTCGGCTCGGCCATGTTCGAGTCGCCGACGATCACGTGCAGGCGCCGGTAGCGTTCGGCGTCGGCGTGCGGCTCGTCGCGGGTGTTGATGATCGGCCGCGAACGCGTGGTGGCGCTGGAGACGCCTTCCCAGATGTGTTCCGCTCGCTGGGACAGGCAGTACACGGCGCCGCGTGGCGTCTGCAGCACCTTGCCGGCGCCGCAGATGAGCTGCCGGGTCACCAGGAACGGCAGCAGCACGTCGGCGATCCGGGAGAACTCACCCGCCCGGGTCACCAGGTAGTTCTCGTGGCAGCCGTAGGAGTTGCCCGCCGAGTCGGTGTTGTTCTTGAACAGGAAGATGTCGCCGCCGATGCCCTCGTCCGCCAGCCGGCGCTCGGCGTCGACCAGGAGGTCCTCGAGGATCCGCTCCCCCGCCTTGTCGTGCGTGACGAGCTGGACGAGGTCGTCGCATTCGGCCGTCGCGTACTCGGGGTGGGAACCCACGTCGAGGTAGAGCCGCGAGCCGTTCGACAGGAAGACGTTCGACGAACGCCCCCAGGACACGACACGCCGAAACAGGTAACGCGCCACTTCGTCCGGGGAGAGCCTGCGTTGCCCGTGAAAGGTGCACGTGACCCCGAACTCGGTCTCGATGCCAAAGATCCGCCGCTGCATCCCACCAGAGTAGGCGGTGAAGACCCACTGAAGGTGCGCCGTTCGGGCGGCGACACGCGGTCGGTACGTTGCATTCGGTGAAAGGTGTGCGGGACGTCCCGATCGGGTCTCACGCGCATGACGTTCCGGGCCGGAAGTGGGGAACCCGTGTTAAAGCAGCTCAAGCGCCCTTTCCGCAAGGTCGGGCGGACCGATCGGCGGCTGATGGCCCGGAGTGCCGCCCTGCCGAGGACCAGGGCCGACGACGTGATCACCTCGCTCTCCAAAAGTGCGGACAAATCCAAGCTTTGGTGGTGTGTCGCGGTCCTGCTCGCGGCGAAGAAGGGGCCGACGCGCCGGGGCGCGCTCCGCGGCGTGGCCGCCATCGCCGGGGCCAGCGCGGCGGCGAACCTGGTCGGCAAGCCGCTGTTCCCCCGCCGCCGCCCCGCGGCCGAAGAGGTGCCGATGCACCGGCGGCTCGTCCGGCGGCCCACCTCGTCGTCGTTCCCGTCCGGGCACTCGGCGTCCGCGGCCGCCTTCGTCACGGCCGTCGCGATGGAATCGCCCAAGGCAGGCGCCGCCCTCGTACCGCTGGCCGCCGCCGTCGCCTATTCCCGGGTCCACACCGGCGTCCACTGGCCCAGCGACGTCGGGGTGGGGATCGGGATCGGTGTCGGCGCCGGCCTGCTGACGCGGCACTGGTGGCCGCTCAACGACGACGTCCCCGGCCGCACCGCGCACACCGCCGAGGCGCCCGAGATGCGTGACGGCGAGGACATGCTCGTCCTGGTCAACCCGCATTCCGGGATCGACGGCCAGGATCCGACCGAGGAAGCCCGGTTCGCCTGGCCCAAGGCCACCATCCTGTACCCGGACGCGAAGCGTGACCTTCGCGATCAGCTCTGCGACGAGATCGCCGCCCGGGACAACACCGTGCGCGCGCTCGGTGTCGCCGGCGGTGACGGAACGGTCGCCGCGGTGGCGGCCGTCGCGGCCGACCACGACCTGCCGCTCGCGCTCATCCCGGCGGGCACCCTCAACCACTTCGCCCGTGACGTCGGCATGCGCTCGATGCCCGACGCGGACGCCGCCACCGAAGCGGGCAACGCCGTCGGCGTCGACCTCGGCGAGGTCGAGATCAACCACGACGACGACCACCGCTACTTCGTCAACACGGCCAGCCTCGGCGGCTACCCGGAAATGGTCCGGATCCGGGAAAGGCTGCAGAAGCGGCATCCCAAATGGCCGTCGGCGGCGATCGCGCTCGCCCGCACCCTCCGACGCGCGAAGCCGCTCGAAGTGACCCTCAACGGCAAGCACACCAGCATTTGGCTGCTGTTCGTCGGGAACGGCACCTACTCGCCGAAGGGTTTCGCCCCCTCACGCCGCCCGGCGCTCGACACCGGCCTTCTCGACGTCCGGTACCTGCGCGCGGATGTGCCTTACTCGCGGGCGCGGTTCATCCTCGCCACGATCACGAACAGCCTCAACGCCAGCCACGTCTACCAGGAACTCGACGTTCCGGAGCTGCACGTCCGGCTGCTGAACGGCAACCGCCGCGTCGCCACCGACGGCGAGGTCGGCCCGCTCGGCAACGACTTCCGCTTCCGGTCGCGGCCCAGCGCGCTCACCATCTACCGGCTCTAGGCGCTTTCCGGCGGCCGCGTCCACTGTGTACTGAGGGGTAAGGCGAAGGTGGCAGGGTTGCGAAAGCCACTTTCGCAACGTCAGCGGGGATGGGACCGCGAAAGGCCGCGAGACAACGCGATCCGCAAGTACGTGAAGGCCCCCTTTATTGCGTCTAGCGCAATGAAGGGGGCCTTCACGTACTTCGCGAGAGACTCAGTCCTTCTTGGACTCACCGTCGGGCTTGTCGCCGTCGGCGTCGTCCTTCTCCGGCTCCTCGTCGGCGGGCAGCAGCGCGTCCAGCGCGGCACCGGCGACCCGGCGGAACTTGCGGCCGCGCCGGTCCCGCTCCAGGACGGCGACCTCGAGCTTCACCGGGTCCGAGTCGCCGTTCGTGGGCGTGGGGGTGTTGGCGCGCAAGGCCTTTACCGCGACGCCGAGCGCCGCTTCCAGCTCCATGTCCGACTCGAAGCTCTCCTTGAGCTTCGTGGTGAGCGTGTCGGCCTGACCGCCCATCACGACGAACTTCGGCTCGTCGAAGATCGAACCGTCGTAGGTCAGCCGGTACAGCTGGTCCTCGGCGGCGGTCGCGCCGACCTCGGCGACGCAGACCTCCACCTCGAACGGCTTGAGCTGCTCGGTGAAGATGCTGCCCAGCGTCGCGGCGTACGCGTTCGCCAGCGCACGCGCGCTGACGTCCCGCCGGTCGTACTGGTAGCCCTTCAGGTCCGCGTGCCGGATACCGGCGACACGGAGGTTTTCGAACTCGCTGTAGCGGCCAACGGCCGCGAAACCGATCCGGTCGTAGATCTCCGACACCTTGTGCAACGTCGCCGAGGGGTTCTCGGCCACGAACAGCACGCCACCGCGGTACTTGAGCACGACCACGCTCCGGCCACGCGCGATGCCCTTGCGCGCGATCTCGGAACGCTCCCGCATCAGCTGCTCGGGAGAGGCGTACAACGGCATCGTCACTGTGGTGCTCCGCTCTTTCGGGCTCTCATCGGGAAGGGACAGGGAAGGACGGCTAGCGCCCGCGCTCGGCTCGTGCGGCCACGACGGCCTCGGCCACCGCTGTCGTCTGCTCGAGCGGCAGCGCCACCGCACCCTGCTCCGCGGTGACCGTCACGATCGTCGGGAAGATCCGGCGCACCAGATCCGGCCCGCCGGTCGCGGTGTCGTCGTCCGCCGCGTCGTACAGCGCCTCCACCGCCGTCCGGATCGCGGCTTCGGCGTCCGCGTCCGGGTCGTACAGCTTCTTCAGCGAGCCCTTCGCGAACAGCGAACCCGAGCCGATGGCGTGGTAGCCCGCGTTCTCCTCGTAGCGGCCGCCCGTCGCGTCGTACGAGACGATCCGGCCCGCGTGCTTCGCGTCCTCGGCGTCGAGGTCGTACCCGACGAACAACGGCAGCACGGCCAACCCCGCCATCGCCATCTCGAGGTTGGACTTCACCAGCCCCGCGAGCTTGTTCGTCTTACCGTCGAGCGAGAGCGAAACACCCTCGATCTTCTCGTAATGCGCCAGTTCGACCGCGTACAGCCGCACCATCTCGATCGCCAGCCCGGCCGAACCCGCGATGCCCACGGCCGAGTACTCGTCGGTGACGTGGACCTTCTCCATGTCGCGCGAAGCGATCAGGTTGCCCGACGTGGCCCGCCGGTCACCGGCGATCAGCACCCCGCCCGCGAACTTGACCGCGACGATCGTCGTCCCGTGCGGGGCGTCCAGCCCGCCCGCCCCGGTCGAGACGCGCCGCTCCGGGAGCAGCTCGGGCGCCTGCGCCCGGAGGAAGTCCGAGAACGACGAGGTCGCCGACGAGAAGTACGCGGCGGGCAGCGCCGACTTACCCGAGGTGTGTTCCATACGTGCTCAAAGTTCCAATCTGTGTGATCCGCCGGCTCCGCACAGGCGACCCCGGCCCGGGGCCGCCGGAAGACGAGTTACTCGCCGCCCTTTTGCACGTAGGCGCGGACGAAGTCCTCGGCGTTCTCCTCGAGCACGTCGTCGATCTCGTCGAGGATCGTGTCGACGTCCTCGCCGAGCTTCTCGCGCCGTTCCTGACCCGCCGGACCGCCGTCCTCGAACTCTTCGTCCGAGTCGCCGCCGCCGTGCTTTTCGATCTTTTCCTGAGCCATCTCGCCTCCCGGTGTGGCCGATGTTTCCTAGCCTACCCAGCGGTCCCGACAATCCGTGGGATCCGTGATCGCTTAACCCCGATGAAAGGAAATCCCGCTAGTCCGAACCGGTGAGCGCCTCCACCAGCTCCTCGGCGGTCGCGGAGTCGTCCAGCAACTTCCCCACGTGGGCCTTCGTGCCCCGCAACGGCTCCAACGTCGGGATCCGCACCAGCGATTCCCTGCCGACGTCGAAGATGACCGAATCCCACGACGCCGCGGCGATGGAGTTGGCGTACTTCTCCAGCGTGCGGCCCCGGAAGTAGGCCCTGGTGTCGGAAGGCGGTGTCGTGACCGCCTCCAGCACCTCCTCCTCGGTCACCAGGCGCTTCATCGAACCCCTGGTGACGAGCCTGTTGTACAGGCCCTTGTCCAGCCGGACATCCGAGTACTGCAGGTCGACCAGCCGCAACCGCGGCGCGCCCCAGGCCAGCTGGTCCCGCGCGCGGTAGCCCTCGAGCAACCGCAGCTTCGCCGGCCAGTCCAGCCTGTCCGCGCATTCCTGGGGGTCCCGCGCCAGCGCGTCCAGGATCTCGCCCCAGACCCGCAGGACCTCCTTGGAGGCCTCGTCCGCGCCGGTGCGCTCCAGGTTCGCCGACGCGATCTCGTGATAGGCGAACTGGAGGTCCAGCCCGGTGTACTTGCGCCCGTTGGCCAGCGACACCTTCGCCTTCAGCGTCGGGTCGTGGCTGATCTGGTGCACGGCCCGCACCGGCTCGTCCAGTTTCAGGTCGTCGAACCGGATACCCGCCTCGATCAGGTCCAGCACCAGCGCCGTCGTGCCGACCTTGAGGTACGTCGAGTACTCGGCCAGGTTCGCGTCGCCGATGATGACGTGCAGACGGCGGTACTTGTCCGCGTCGGCGTGCGGCTCGTCGCGGGTGTTGATGATCCCGCGTTTGAGCGTGGTCTCCAGGCCGACCTCGACCTCGATGTAGTCCGAGCGCTGCGAGAGCTGGAAACCCGCTTCCTCGCTCTGCTGCCCGACACCGACGCGGCCGGAACCCGTGATCACCTGGCGGGACGCGAAGAACGGCGTCAGCCCGGCGATCACCGCGGTGAACGGGGTCGACCGCTGCATCAGGTAGTTCTCGTGCGTGCCGTAGCTCGCGCCCTTGCCGTCGACGTTGTTCTTGTACAGCTGCAACGGCGGCTGTCCCGGCACGGTGGCGGCCTTGCGCGCCGCCTCCTCCATGACCCGTTCGCCCGCCTTGTCCCAGATGACCGCGTCGCGCGCGTTCGTCACCTCGGGCGCGGAGTACTCGGGGTGGGCGTGGTCGACGTACAGCCGCGCGCCGTTGGTCAGGATCACGTTCGCCGCGCCGAGGTCCTCGACGTCCGGGTCGTGTCCCGGGCCGCTCGGGCCGGTCAGATCGAACCCGCGCGCGTCGCGCAGGGGCGATTCCACCTCGTAGTCCCATCGCGCCCGCCTGGCCCGCGGGACGTCCGCCGCGGCCGCGTAGGCGAGCACGACCTGGGTCGAGGTGAGTACCGGGTTCGCCGTCGCGTCGCCCGGCACCGCGATGCCGTACTCGACTTCGGTTCCCATGATCCGCCGCATACCCACCACCCTACGGGGTCCAGGCCGTGCGACGATGCCCCCCATGTCAGGCAGTGACGAACTCGTTGCGCTCTATGACCTCGGCGGAACCGTGGTGGGAGCGGCCCTGCGTTCCCGGGTCCGGGCCGAAGGACTCTGGCACGCGGCTGGTGTCGTGTTGGTCCGTTCGAGTGACGGCGGCTCCGTTTACGTGCACCTCCGCACTCCCACGAAGGACGTCTATCCCTCCACTTGGGACTGCTGGGCGGGTGGCATCGTCGCGGCTGGCGAGACACCGGAGGAGTGCGCGCGCCGGGAACTCGCCGAAGAACTGGGTGTTCACGGAGTGGAACTGCGGCCGCTTTTCGTCCATGTCACCGACGACGACACGATCCGCTGCCACAACTTCGCCTTCGAAACACGCTGGGACGGCCCTTTCGTCCATCAGCCTTCGGAAGTCGTCGAAGGGCGTTGGCTGCCGCTGGACGAATTGCGCTCGTGGCTCGACGATCCTTCGAGCGCGTTCGTACCCGACGGCCGTCTCGGTGCGCTGGAATGGTTCCGGCGGGAGAACGCCGTCTAGGCCGAACGGAGGCGCTGCGCGACGGTCGGCAGCAACCGCTTCGCCGCTTCCGTCGCCCTCGCTTCGGTTCCGGCGGTCACGCTGAGGGCGGAAACGAGCTTCCCCTTGGCGAGCAACACCGTACACGTCGTGCCGTCGCACCAGGCGCGCTGGATCTCGACGCCGGTCTGCTTCGCGAGGGTGAGCTTCTTGCCGTCGCAGTCCGCCCGGAGAACGACGTCCGAAGCGTCACGGTCGGTGTACTCGGTGACCTGATGCTCCAGCGTCGAGCCACTGGCGTACGACCACGCGGCCGAACGGCTCGTGTCCCTCGTGAGACCGGTCAGGCAGCCGGACACCTTGCCCTCACCGGGAACGACCTCTTCCTCCGCGACGTCCTCGTCGGTCAGCAACGCGGCGGAAACGGCCGCGGGGGCGGGAGGCCGGGTCGACGACGGCGGCACCGGGTTGGCCTGCGGTTTGACCGAAGGCTGAGACGGCTCAGCCGCGGGAGTCGGTGCCGGGTCGTCGTAGTAGGTGTCGAGGTCGTTGGGACGGTCGGCGCATCCCGACAGACCGAACAGCGCGACCGTCGCCACCGCGAGCACCTGCCGATGACGCACCCCGAGCCCTCCCCGGCTTCCGCCTGACGTTTGCCGCGAGACTAGACCAGCCCCTCAATGCCAGCCGAGGCAGGATCGGTGCCGCCAGTAGGCGACCGGTTCCTCCGCGAGCGCGGCCAGCTCCGCGAGTTCGTCTTCGGCGAGTTTCACCTTCGCGGCAACGAGATTCTCCGCGAGCTGGGCCGTGCTCGACGGGCCGATGACCGCGATCGGACGCCAGTCCTGCGCCAGCACCGCCGCGACGGCCACCGCGTCCGGGCCCGCCCCGTGGTCCCGCGCGATCCGCGCGAGCGCCGCGGGCGGCTCGACCACCAGCCGTCCGTTCGCGACGGTTTCCTTGACCAGCACCCGTTTCCCGGCGGCGCGCGCTTCGGCGAGTGCCGGACCGGCGGACGGTTCGAGCAGGTTCCACGTCGACTGCACCGCGCTGAAGACCGGCGTTCCGGACACCTCCAGCTCGAACGCCCGGCGGATCGCGTCGGCCTGCGACGGTCCGGACGTCGAGAACCCCACCGGCACGCCGTCCGCGGCGAGTTCCGCCAGCGCGCCGATCAGCCGGTCGTCGGTGAACAGTGGACTGTCCACAGTGAGCGAATGGACCTGGTAGAGCGAAATCGCCTTCCCCAGCAGCCCGGCGGATTCGGTCCACTGCTCGGCGAACCGCGCCGCGGTGTGCTCCTTGACCTCGTGCACCTCGGCGTCGAGCTTCCACTCCCCCACGTAGCGGTAGCCCCATTTGCTCGAGACGGTGACGTCCGGGTGGCCGCGGTCGGCGAGCCAGCCGGCGAGGAACTCCTCCGAAGAACCATACGAACGGGCGACGTCGATCCAGCGGACGCCCGCGCGGTACGCGTCGTCCAGGACGTCGTAGGTCGCCGCTCGCATCGCCTCGAACCCGCGTCCTGGCGGCAGCGCCTCGACCCGGCCGAGGTTGATGTACGCGGGCCTGCCGAGCGCCGCCAGTCCGACGGCGATCCGGTCGCCGACGGTGGTTTCCGAGTCTGTCACCGGGCTCCTTCGTTCTTGTGGCGGAGGATCGCGAGCCACTGGCTCGAGTTCTGCGCCTGCCGGTGGAGCTTTTCGAGGCGCGCCGCCGGAGCCCGAACGTAACCCTTGCCGAATACGGGCGCGATCTGACGGAGGCTGGCACCCTCTTCCCTGGCGGCGAGCAGCGCCCAGTCCGACGCGTCGGCGCAGGCCGCGGAGGCGCGGCGCAACTCCCCCAGGATCTCGATGAGTTCGGGGGCGCTCACCTCGCCCGCCCGTACGGCGGCGGCCGTCGTTTCCAGCCAGGCCAGGACATCGGCTTCGGTGATCGGCGCGCGCGGGCGCCCGGAAGATTCGCTCACAGCCCGTGAGTATAGGCCGTTATACAGACGTTTCGGGTGACCGCCACGCGGGAGTCTTCGGACACATCGTCCGAAAACCGCTGGAGCGCAACGGGATTCCGAGATTCACTGAGCCCTGGCTTGAGGATTCAGGAGAAGACAATTGGGACGTTTCGGTATCGCGATCCGGTTCGCCGCACTGGCGGTCGTCTGGGGTGCGAGTTTTCTGTTCATCAAGGTCGGCCTCACCGGCCTGTCGCCGGCCCAGGTGGCGCTCTCCCGCGTCTGCCTCGGCGCCTTGGCGCTGATCGCCATCGCCGCGTGGCGCCGTAAGCCGCTCCCCCGCGATCCGGCGCTCTGGGGCCACCTCGCGGTCGTCTCCGTACTGCTGTGCGTCATCCCGTTCCTGCTGTTCTCCTGGGCCGAGCAGTACATCTCCTCCGGGCTCGCCAGCATCTTCAACGCGACGACCCCGCTGATCACGATGCTCATCGCCGCCGCGGCCCTGCCGTCGGAACGGTTCACGAAGGCCCGCACGACGGGCCTGATCCTCGGTTTCCTCGGCGTGCTCACCATCGTCGGGGTCTGGCAAGGGATCGACGTCTCCCACGAACTGACCGCGCAGCTGGCGTGCCTGGGCGCGACGACCTGTTACGGCATCTCGTTCGTCTACGTGCGACGGTTCATCTCCTGGCGGAACCTCGACGCGCCCACCATCGCGCTCGGGCAGGTCTGCTGCGGCGCCGTCGTGATGCTGGCGCTCGCGCCGTTCATCGCGACGACGCCGGTGCGCCTCGACACACCGATCGTCCTCAGCATGATCGCGCTCGGAGCGCTGGGCACCGGACTCGCCTACGCGTGGAACGCCTCGATCATCGCGGCGTGGGGCGCGTCGAACGCATCGACCGTGACCTACCTCACACCTGTCGTGGGTGTCCTGCTCGGCGTCCTCGTGCTCGACGAACCCCTGGCGTGGAACCAGCCCGTCGGTGCGTTGCTCGTCGTTTTGGGGATCCTGGCCGCGCACGGGCGGCTGAGCGTGCGGAAGAAGGTCCAGGAGCCCGTACCCGCGTGACGCGAAAGGGCCCTTCGCCGCAAGTGCTGCGGCGAAGGGCCCTTTCGGCTTGCCCTACAGGTACTGACCGGTGTTCGTGGCGGTGTCGATCGCCCGCCCCGAATCCTGGTTCTTGCCGGTGACGAGCGTGCGGATGTACACGATCCGCTCGCCCTTCTTGCCGGAGATCCGGGCCCAGTCGTCCGGGTTGGTGGTGTTGGGCAGGTCCTCGTTCTCCGCGAACTCGTCGACGATCGCGTCCAGCAGATGCTGCACGCGCAGGCCGGGCTGCTGGGTCTCCAGCACCGACTTGATCGCCGATTTCTTCGCCCGGTCCACGATGTTCTGGATCATCGCGCCCGAGTTGAAGTCGCGGAAGTACAGGACTTCCTTGTCACCGTTGGCGTACGTGACCTCGAGGAACCGGTTTTCGTCCGTCTCCTCGTACATCCGCTCGACCGTGTGCTGGATCATCGCGTCGAACGTCGCCCTGCGGTCCCCGCCGAACTCGGCGAGGTCGTCCGCGTGGATCGGCAGGCCATCGGACAGGTACTTGGAGAAGATGTCCTTCGCGCCTTCGGCGTCCGGACGCTCGATCTTGATCTTGACGTCGAGCCGGCCCGGCCGCAGGATCGCCGGGTCGATCATGTCCTCGCGGTTGGAGGCGCCGATGACGATGACGTTCTCCAGGCCTTCCACACCGTCGATCTCCGAAAGCAGCTGCGGGACGATCGTGGTCTCCACGTCGGAGGACACGCCGGAACCGCGGGTGCGGAAGATCGAGTCCATCTCGTCGAAGAACACGATCACCGGGGTGCCTTCGGAGGCCTTTTCCCGAGCCCGCTGGAAGATCAGGCGGATATGCCGCTCGGTCTCCCCGACGAACTTGTTCAGCAGTTCCGGACCCTTGATGTTCAGGAAGTAGGACTTCCCGTCCGCCTTGTCGCCGCGGGCTTCCGCGACCTTCTTGGCGAGCGAGTTGGCCACCGCCTTGGCGATGAGGGTCTTACCGCAGCCAGGAGGCCCGTAGAGCAGGACGCCCTTCGGCGGCCGCAACTGGTACTCCTGGTAGAGATCAGCGTGCAGGAACGGAAGCTCGACGGCGTCGCGGATCTGCTCGATCTGCCGGGTGAGGCCACCGATGTCCTCGTACCGGACGTCGGGCACCTCCTCCAGCACGAGATCCTCGACCTCCGCCTTCGGCACGCGTTCGTAGGCGTACCCGGCTTTCGAGTCCACCAGCAGGGAATCGCCCGGTTTGAGGGGCTGTTCGGCCAACGGATCGGAGAGCAGGACGACCCGCTCCTCGTCCGCGTGCCCGACCACGAGCGCGCGGGGGCTGCCGCCCTCGACGTCCGGGGCCAGTACCTCGCGCAGCGCGCAGACCTCGCCGATCCGCTCGAAGTCACCGCCTTCGACGACGGTGAGCGCCTCGTTGAGCCGCAACGCCTGTCCGCGCTGAAGCGACGAGACCTCGACCGCGGGTGAGACCGAAACCCGCATCTTGCGGCCCGCGGTGAACACGTCCACCGTGTTGTCCTCGTACGCGGTGACGAACACGCCGTAACCGCTCGGAGGCTGGGCCAGCCTGTCGACCTCCTCTCGCAACGCGAGCAACTGGCCACGCGCCTCGCGGAGCGTCTCGACCAGTTTCGTGTTGCGTTCCGTGAGTTGGCTCACTCGTTCCGACGCCTCGGCGAGTCGCTGCTCCAGCACTCGGTTCTGACGTGGCGAATCGGTGAGCTTCCGGCGCAGCAGGGCGACTTCCTCCTCGAGGAAGCGGATTTGACGTGCCTGCTCGTCGGACGTGGTTCCAGCTCCGGTCGTTTCTGAAGGGTCGGCCTCCTCGCGCCGACCTCCGGGAAGGTCATGATGCATCGGGCACCTCCTCGGAGTGCTTTTCATTCCACGGTACCGGCGATCACCGACAATAAAAGGCCTTTCCGCATCACAAGATCGGCGCGTCGCGTTCCGGACGACCCGCCAGCACGTACGTTCACGCCGCGCAAGGGGCCATCCCGGTGCCGGGTCCGGCACTCCCATGGTCACAATCCGTCCACCTGGCCTGACCTGCGGCGGAATACCCGGCTCCGTCCGGGTGCAAACGGGATTCCGGTATCAGTTCGGCCCTAATCGAGCGGCGATCCGGCTCGATGGCTAGCATCGGGCGACGTTCGCTGGGGAGGCGGACCCGCAGGTCATGTTGAGCATTTTCGCAGAACAGCTAGGGGGCACCAGCCATGACTTACCCGCCGCAGCAGCCCGGCGGCTACGGACAAGATCCGTACGGCCAGCAGGGCGGGTACCCGCAGAGCGGCCCCCAGCCGCAACAGGGATACCCGGGTGGCGGCCAGTACGGACAGGACCCGTACGGCCAGCAACAAGGCGGCTATCCGCAGAGCGGTCCGCAGCCCCAGCAGGGATACCCCGGTGGCACGCAGCAGTTCGGCCAGCCGGATCCGTACGGGCAGCAGGGCGGCTACAACGCCTACCCGCAGGAAGGCGGGTTCGGCGGCGGAGAGCCACCCAAGAAAAAGAAGACCGGTCTTATCGTCGGTATCGCGATCGGCGCGGTCCTGCTGGTCGGTGGCGGTGTCACCGCGCTGGTCATCGCGCTGAACTCGGGTGACGACAGCCAGACCGCCGCGCCGCCCACCAGCAGCGCCGCCCCGTCGGAGGCCCCGTCCTCGTCGTCGCAGAAGCCGAGCTCGACCCGGACCAGGTCCAGCTCGCCGAGCACGTCGTCGACCAGGGGCTCGGGCCCGGCGCCCGGCGGCAAGGCCACGCCGCAGGAAGTCTTCGAAAGCGCCGCGACCTCTTACAGCGCGGGTGACAAGAGGACGTTCCTCGATCTGATCTGCCGTAGCGAGAACACCAAGGACGAGGGCAAGCCGCTCGACCCCATCAAGCTCGAGATCACCGAGCCCGCCAAGGAGAGCGGCGACCGGGCGACCGGCCGTTACCGCGCCACCCAGGGCACCAAGATGGCGGAAGGCACGATCACGGCGGCCAAGGAGTCGAACCTGTGGTGCCTCAAGGACATCAAGGCCGACAAGAAGTGACCTGTCCGTGACGGTGAGCCACAGGCTGACCGCCGTGGCGGTCGTTTGTGGCGCGGTCGTGGCCGGGGTCGTGGTGGGGCTGCTCCTGGTGGCCCCCTCCGGCTCCGACCCGGCCGCGTCGAGTACCGGCGCGCCCGCGCCACCGCCGGCCGCGTCTTCCCGTCCGGTTCCGGTGGATCCGGACGTGGCGGCGGTCGAGGTGGTCGGCAAGGCGATCGCCGCGGCCATCGTCAACCACGACGCGGCGGCGTTCGGGAAACTCACCTGCGTCCAGCAGTCGTCCGCCGATCTGGCCGAGCTCGGCCGGAAATGGGCGGCGGCGGGCAAGGTGACCGCGACCGTTCCGGATCCGCCGGTGGTCAGCGGCGGGTCCGCCACCGTGACCGTCCACGTCGAAGGCGTGGGCGGACAGAAGGACACGCCGTTCCCGCTCAAGAAGCACGACGGCAAGTGGTGCGTGCCCTAGTCAGTACATGAAGGCCCCCTTCACCGCGCTAGACGCAGGGAAGGGGGCCTTTATGTACTTCAGGTCTTACTAGCCCTTGCCGGAGCGGCGGTGCACCCGCGGCGAAACGGTGCCGTCCGCCAGACGGCGCGCCGTCAGCAGGAACGCGGTGTGCGCGACCATCCGGTGGTCCGGCCGCACCGCGAGGCTCACGACGTGCCAAGGCCGCATGAGGGTCTCCCACGATTCCGGCTCGGTCCAGCACTGCTGATCCCGCAAGGCTTCCGTGATCCGCGACAGTTGTGTGACCGTCGCCACATAGACGGTGAGCACGCCACCCGGCACCAGATGCGCGGCGACCGTCTCCAGCTGGTCCCAGGGCGCCAGCATGTCGAGGACGACGCGGTCCACCTCGCCGGTGTGCGTCGACAGGTCCGCGACCGTCAGCGACCAGTTGTCCGGTTTGTGGCCGAAGAACTTCTCGACGTTCCGCTCGGCGTGTTCGGCGTGGTCGTCCCGGATCTCGTAGGACTGCACGGTCCCTTCCGAACCGACCGCCCGCAGCAGCGAACAGGTCAGCGCGCCGGAACCGGCGCCCGCCTCGAGCACCCTCGCCCCCGGGAAGATGTCGCCCCACATCACGATCTGCGCGGCGTCCTTCGGGTAGATCACCTGCGCGCCACGCGGCATCGACAACACGTAGTCCGGCAGCAGCGGGCGAAGCGCCAGATAATGGCTGCCGCCGGCCGAAGTGACGACCGAACCCTCCTGC
The DNA here is from genome assembly GCF_042797905.1 of Amycolatopsis sp. NPDC057786. Taxonomy (NCBI): domain Bacteria; kingdom Bacillati; phylum Actinomycetota; class Actinomycetes; order Pseudonocardiales; family Pseudonocardiaceae; genus Amycolatopsis; species Amycolatopsis sp. NPDC057786. The sequence continues at coordinate 9,365 of NZ_JBHVKW010000046.1, read as the reverse complement.
GCACCGATCACGTCGTCATGCGCCAGCGCGCCGCGATGGGTGTGATACTGCTGTCCCTCGGCGAGGACCATGGTGTAGTGCCGCCCCTTGGAGTCGGTCAGCTGAACCCGGTCACCAACACGAAACGGCCCTCGGACCGACACTGAACCTCCATACGCGCGAACACAGATCGACGACCGATCCTCGCAGGTGGCCGCACCGCGCTACGCCGGGGGTCGGCTCCGGGTCATCGCGGCGCGCAGGTCTTCACGCCTGAGCACCCCCGCGGGCCTGCCTTCGTCGTCCACCACGAGGAACTGCCACGCGGCCGTTTCCCGCACCCGCTCGGCGATCTCCTCCCCCGACTCCGACGAAAGCAGCACGGTGTCGGCGCGGATCGGCTCCGCGGCCATCTCCGCGGGCGCGTGCGGCGACGTCCCGGCCAGCTGCCCCGCGGCCGTCTCGTCGAGCAGGCCCGCCGCGACGCCGTCGGCACGCACCAGGACCACCCCGCGGCCCGCCGAAGCGGCCAGCGCGTCCGAGACGGGGCTTTCCGCTGGAAGCTGCAGAACGGGCCGGACGAGTTCGCTCAGCCGCACACCTTCCGGCCATCCCCGGCGGGTTTCGGCGGCGAGTTCGCTTCGGGCGCCGAGGATCACGAACCACGCCGTCACGACGCAGACACCGAGCCGGAGCCAGCGGTCCTCGCTGCCGGCCGCCAGCCCCCACAGCGCCCAGACGACCAGTCCGGCGGCCACGAGACCGCCACCGACGACCGCCGCCCGCGTGCCCTTCTCACGGCGGCCGGTCGCCGCCCAGACCCCGGCGCGGACCAGCCTGCCGCCGTCGAGCGGAAGCCCGGGAAGGAGGTTGAAGATCCCGACCGCGAAGTTCGCGACGGCGCATTCGGCGATGAGCAGCCATGCCGCGCTTTCCGGCGGGACGGCGAACATCAGCAGACCGCAGAAACCGCCGAGCAGCAGCGAAACGATCGGTCCCGCGGCCGCGACGAGGCCTTCCTGCCTCGGCTCGCGGGGTGTCCTGGCGACCTCGGAGAGGCCGCCGAGCAGGAACAGCCGGAGGCGCCGGACCGGGATGCCGAGCCGCAGCGCGACCAGGCAGTGGCCGAGTTCGTGCGCGAGCACGGAGAGTCCGAGAAGGACCGCGAACGCGGCCGCCAGCAGCCACGAGGTCAGCGTCGTCGCGCCGGGCAGGATCCGCCCGACCAGCGGCGTGTAGAGCACCACGATGATCAGGGAGCCGACCCACCACGAAGGGGCCAGCAGCACGGGGATCCCGGAGACGCGGAACAGCAGGAGCCCACCCTCCGGCGCCACGCCTCGTCGAGGCGGGCCCTGCTCACCCGTCACCGCCATGTGTCAGAGCGTAGATGCCCAGGTGTGGGGTGCCGGTAACCCGCCCTTCCCGTCCGGGTGGTGTCGGTCATGCCGCTCCGGTGCGTCGCGGTACCGGAACTGTCGGTGCCCGGCGATACGCTCACCCCATGCCCGACACCGACACGGTCACCGCCGATCCGCCGCCCGGCGCCGAAGTCCCGCGCCGTCGGCCGGCCCTGTCCCCGTCGCGTGCCAGCGACTTCAAGCAGTGCCCGCTGCTCTACCGCTTCCGCGCGGTCGACAGACTGCCCGAGATCCCGACGAAGGCCCAGCTGCGCGGCACGCTGGTGCATTCGGTGCTGGAGCGCCTGTTCTCCCTTCCCCAAGCCGATCGCACCCCACCGCAGGCCAAGGAACTGCTCGCGCCGGCGTGGGAGGACCTGTCCGCGGAACGTCCCGAATGGATCGAGCTGTTCGACCAGGACGATCCCGAGGCCGTCACCTCGTGGCTCTCGTCGGCCGAGCAGCTCGTCGACACCTACTTCGGCCTCGAGGATCCGCGCCGCCTGGAACCCGAGGCGTGCGAGCTGCACGTCGAGATCGAGCTGGGCTCCGGAGTGCTGCTCCGGGGTTACGTCGACAGGCTGGACGTCGCGCCGACCGGCGAGATCCGCGTCGTCGACTACAAGACCGGTGCCGCGCCGCGCGAGATCGGCGAGGCCAAGGCGATGTTCCAGATGAAGTTCTACGCCGTGGTCCTCTGGCGGCTTCGCGGTGTCGTGCCGCGTCAGCTGAAACTGATGTACCTCACCGACGGGCAGTCCCTGGCCTACACGCCGGACGAAGGCGAGCTGATCCGCTTCGAGCGCACGCTGGAGGCGATCTGGCAGGCGATCCTCAAGGCGGGCAAGACCGGCGATTTCCGCCCCAATCCGAGCAAACTCTGCGCGTGGTGCGATCACCAGGCGCTCTGCCCGCAGTACGGCGGCACTCCCCCGCCGTATCCCGGCTGGCCGGAACCGGATCCCGGCGAAGAGTCCGTATTGGACCGTGCGGATTAGGGTGCTGTTGTGACAGAAGCCTTTTACATGCCGTCAGGTGACGGCCTCTTCCTCCCGACCCCGCACACCGCCGGCCCTTGGACCCCGGACGCGCAGCACTTCGGGCCGCCCTCGGCGTTGCTGGTCCGCGCGCTCGAAGAGGTCGAGGCGCCGCACGCGAGTCAGCTGGCACGAGTGACGATCGAGATCCTCGGTCCCGCGCCGCTCAAGGAGCTTTCGGTGCGGGCGTGGGTGGAGCGGCCGGGCCGGTCGGTCGAGTGGCTGGTCGCCGAGCTCGCCCATGGTGAGCGGGTCGTCGCCCGCGCGTCGGCGTGGCGGATCGCGACTTCGGACACCACGGCGGTGGCCACCGCGGAAGGTCCGGCGCTGCCCTCGCCGGAGGGGCTGCCGACGTCCTCCTGGCCGGAGGGCTGGCACGGCGGGTACCTCGACGCCGTCGAGTGGCGGCGGGTCAAGGGCGCGCTGGACGCGGCGGGACCGGCGACCGTCTGGGGCCGTCAGCGCGTCGCCCTCGTCGACGGGGAGAAGCCGAGCCCGCTGCAGCGGCTGTTCGTCCTCGCGGATTCCGGCAACGGGATCTCGAACTTCCTGGATCCGCGTGAGTGGTGGTTCATCAACTCGGAGCTGACGGTGCACCTCCGCCGCCCGCCGCTGGGCGACTGGATCGGCGTCGACGCGGCCACCCTGGTCGGCCCGAACGGCATCGGGACGGCGACCACCACGCTGCACGACGCCTCGGGCCCGATCGCCTCCGGTGCCCAGGCTCTCCTGGTGCGACCGCGACAGGCGGGCCGATAGGCGCGCTTTCTCGGCGGGTTTCCAATAGCCTTCCCGGAACAACAGACACAGGGAGCGCTTCGGCATGCAGATCACCTCGGTGGTCAACCAGAAAGGCGGGGTCGGCAAGACCTCACTCAGCGTGGGCGCGGCGGCCGCTTTGGCCGAACGCGGCCGCCGGGTGCTGCTGATCGACCTCGACCCCCAGGGCCACGCGACCACCGAACTCCTCGGGCTGGACGAGGTGGCGCACGACATGCCCAGCCTGGCGAAAGCCCTGACCAAGGTATGGAAGGGGCCCATCGAGGAACTCGCCGTGCGGCATCCGCGCAGCAACCTCGGCCGGGGCGGCGCGTTCGACGTCATCCCGACCTCACCGGGCATGTTCGACCTGATCCGGCGACTGGACCAGTTCCGCGTACCCGGCTGGCAGCTGGCCAGGGTCATCCAGTTCGCGAACTACGACCACATCATCATCGACTGCCCGCCAGCGCTCGACGTCCTGACCAACAACGCGCTCGCCGCTTCGCATGGCATCCTCGTGCCGGTGCAGCCGGACCGGACGAGCATCCGCGCGCTGCGCCTGCTCGCGGACCAGGTGCGTTACGTCGAACAGACCGTCGGCCGTCCGCCGATCGCCTACTACGGCCTCGTCCCCGGTCTGTACCGCCGCCCGATCTCGCACTACGCGGCGGCGGCGTTGCAGGAGTTGTACGCGTTCGGGATCCCGATGCTGTCGCACGTCCCGCTCGGCGTCGTGATGAACGAGGCCGCCGCGCACGGCGTGCCGGTGACGACCTACGCGCCGGAAACCTTGCAGGCGCTGTCGTTCCGGGAGATCGCGGCGACACTGGACGGTTACCTGCAGAACCATCCGGCCGCGGCGATCGTGCCCGCGGACGAGGACTTCGTCTTCGAGGATTTCATCACCGAGGTGTCGGTGACCCGCAGCGCGAAGGACAACGGGGCGCGCAAGAAGCTCTACGACCTGATGCCCAAGAAGCCGAACAGGCCTCGCTGACCAATGCCATGAAAGGTCCTTTCCTTGCGAATTTCGCAAGGAAAGGACCTTTCATGGCGTCTGTGACCGCTCTCAGAGGCGGCAGGCCCGGATGTCCGATGCCAGCACGGCCTTGGCGCCGGTTTCGGCGAGTTCGTCCATGATCCGGTTGACCTCCTTGCGCGGCACCATCGCTCGCACGGCCACCCAGTCGTCGTGCGCGAGGGGCGCGACGGTCGGCGACTCGAGGCCCGGCGTGATCGCGATGGCCGCGTCGAGCAGCGAACGCGGGCAGTCGTAGTCCAGCATCATGTAGTGCTGGGCGAAGACGACGCCTTGCAGCCGTGCCTTCAGCTGGTCCTTCGGCCGGGTGTGCTCGGTGCCCGCCCGCTGCAGCAGCACCGCCTCCGACACACAGATCGGATCCCCGAAGGCCACGAGGTTGTGCTGGCGCAGCGAACGTCCGGACTCGACGACGTCCGCGATGGCGTCGGCGACACCGAGCTGGATCGAGATCTCGACGGCACCGTCGAGGCGGATGACCTCCGCCTCCACCCCGTGCTGCTTCAGGTTCTCGCGCACGAGGCGCGGGTACGACGTCGCGAGCCGCTTGCCCTGGAGGTCTTCGGCCTTCCACTCCCGGCCCGCGGGTGCGGCGTACCGGAAGGTGGAGCCGCCGAATCCGAGGCCGAGGATCTCCTCGACCGGGGCGCCGGAATCCAGCGCGAGGTCGCGGCCGGTGATGCCGAGATCCAGCTCGCCGGACCCGACGTAGATCGCGATGTCCTTGGGACGCAAGAAGAAGAACTCGACCTCGTTGACGGTGTCCAGCACGGTCAGGTCGCGGGCCTCATGTCGCCTGCGGTAGCCGGCCTCTCCGAGCATCTCCGACGCGGCGGCGGCGAGGGCTCCCTTGTTCGGCACGGCGACACGCAGCATTGCTTCTCCTTGGTTCTCCGGACGCGAACGCGTCACAGGTACCGGTACACGTCCTCTGTCGACAGTCCTCGGCCGAGCATGAGCACCTGTACGCGGTACAGCAGCTGTGAGATCTCCTCGGCGAGCCTGTCATCGGATTCGTGCTCGGCGGCGATCCACACCTCGCCCGCCTCTTCGAGCACCTTCTTGCCCTGCGCGTGCACTCCCGCGTCGAGCGCGGCGACGGTGCCGGAACCGTCGGGCCGCGTGCGGGCGCGGTCGGCAAGCTCGGCGAACAGCTCATCGAAGGTCTTCACAGTCTGGAGATCCTTCCATCCGCGCCCGCGCCGCGCTGCCCCGGGCCGGTGTGGTGCCGGTCGCGTCACACTTCAGAACAGCGCCGCGCCACCCCGCTCGAAGTCGAGCAGGTGCCGCTTCCGTTCGACGCCACCGCCGTAGCCGGTGAGATCGCCGGTGGAACCGATCACCCGATGGCACGGCACGATGATGCTGATCGGGTTCTTCCCGTTCGCGAGCCCGACCGCGCGCGACGCGGTGGGCCTGCCGAGCCGGTCGGCGAGCTGACCGTAGGACACCGTCTCGCCATATGGGATCCCGAGCAGTCCTTCCCAGACCATCCGCTGGAACGCGGTGCCGCCGAGGCTCAGCGGAAGATCGAAATCCTTCCGCTGTCCGGCGAAGTACTCCTTCAGCTGTTTTTCGGTGTCCACGAAGATCGGCGAGCCCGGGTCCGGATGGCCGAACGTCTCCTCGGCCGGGCGATGCCGCTGCTGGACCATGTACACCCCGCAGAGGCTTTCGCCGTCCGCGACCAGGGTCAGCTGGTCGTACGGGCTGTCGATGACGGTGTGCGTGCGCATGGCGCTCCTCGAAATTCAGGCGGCGGGCAGCCGGTTGATCGGGTGATCTCCGGTCGCCCAGAGGTGTTGGACGGCGTAGGCGCGCCACGGGCGCCAGCGTTCGGCGTGCGCGGCGAACGCGGCCGGGCCGAGCCCGAGTCCCTTCGCGGCGACCTTGACGCCGAGATCGTTCGGCAGGAAGGCGTCAGGATCGCCGAGCGAGCGCATCGCGATGCTCTCGACGGTCCACGGGCCGAAGCCGGGCAGCGCATGTAGCCGCTCGCGGGCTCGCTGCCAGTCACTTCCCGCGCCGAGGTCGAGATCGCCGCCGTTCAGCTCGGCCACGAGTCCGAGCAGGGTCCGCTTGCGGCTCTGCGGCATCGCGAGGCTTTCGGGGTCGAGGTCCGCCAGCGCCGCGGCGTCCGGGAAGAGGTGCGTGAGGCCACCGTCCGGATCGTCGACGGGGGCACCGTGCGCTAGGACCAGGCGGGCGGCGTGGGTGCGGGCCGCGGCGGTGGACACCTGCTGGCCCAGGACGGCGCGGACGGCGAACTCGTCGCCGTCGACCGTCCTCGGCACCCGCCTGCCCGGCGCGGCGGCCACGAGGGGCGCGAGCAGCGGGTCCGCCGCCAGCGCCTCGTCGACCGCGACCGGGTCGGCGTCGAGGTCGAGCAGGCGGCGGCAACGGCTGATCGCGGTCGAGAGGTCCCGCAGATCCGACAGCGTGAGACGGCAGCCGATGTAGCCGTCCTCCGGCTTGAGCGCGACGACGGCGGGGCCGTGCGGAAGCCGCAGCGTCCGGCGGTACGCGCCGTCGCGCCATTCTTCGACGCCGGGGACGCCTGTCGCGACCAGATGCCCGAAGAGGTTGTCCGGGAACAACGGCTTCCGGTACGGCAAGCGCAGGCTCAGCGTTCCGGGTGCGGCGGCGGGCGCCGTGCGGACGCGAGCCCGCAGCTCCGTCGGAGACAAGGCGAACACTTCTCGCACTGTGTCGTTGAAGGTCCGGACACTGCCGAAGCCCGCGGCGAGGGCGACGTCGATCATCGACAGTCCGGTCGTCTCGATCAGCAGCCGCGCCGTCTGCGCCCGCTGGGCGCGGGCGAGGCTGAGCGGACCGGCACCGAGTTCGGCACGCACATGCCGCTCCACCTGCCGGACGCTGTAGCCCAGCCGGGCGGCCAGCCCGCTCACGCCGTGGGTGTCGACGACGCCGTCGGAGATCAGCCGCATCGCCCTGGCCACCAGGTCCGCGCGCTCGTTCCACTGCGGCGACCCCGGGCTCGCGTCCGGACGGCACCGCTTGCAGGCGCGGAACCCCGCCTCCTGCGCGGCCGCCGCGCTCGGGTAGAAGGTCATATTCTCCGGTTTGGGCGGGACGACCGGGCAACTCGCCCGGCAGTAGATCCGCGTCGTCAGGACCGCGGTGAAGAACCAGCCGTCGAACCGGGCGTCCTTCGACTGGACCGCCCGGACGCAGCGCTCGAAATCCTCATGCACCCGGCAAGCATCACCGACCGCACGGGGCGCGGTCTAGCGGAAATGCGACATGGCGGTCAGGGCAGGAGCGCGGTCAGCGCCGGCACGTCGAGACCGACCAGCGACGAACGGAACACGCGCCGTTCACCCGGCTCGACCTCGACGTCGTTCGGGATCACCACCACCGTGCAGCCCGCGGCGGCCGCCGAAGCCGCGCCCGGCGGTGAATCCTCGATCGCGACGCACCGGGAAGCCGGGACTCCCAGCAACTCCGCGGCCAGCTGGTACGGCCTGGCATCCGGCTTGTTCAGACCATCGACCTCGTCACCGCAGACCGTGGCGGCGAAGTACTCGCGGCCGATGGTGTTGAGCGCGAGTTCGGTCAGGGGCCGTTCGGTGGAGGTGACCAGTGCCATCGGGACACCGTTGGCGCGCAACAGTTCGAGCAGCTCCTGCGCGCCGGGGCGCCACGGGAGCGGGCCGTCGAACAGGTTGGCCGTGCGGCGGCGGATCCACTCCCCCATCTCCGCGATCGACTCGGGCGTGACGGGCCTGCCGCAGACTTCGAGGAGGAACGCGGCCGTGTCGTCCATATTGGACCCGACGAGACTCAGGCGCTGTTCCTCGGCCAGGGTGCCGCCGAGGCTTTCGACGGCCTCGTAGAGCGCGACGTCCCACAGCTTCTCCGAGTCGACCAGCGTGCCGTCCATATCCCACAGCACGGCGGCGAGTCCGTCCAGTGTGGACGGTTCGGTCACGGTTCCCCCTCACGATCGGATGGACCTTCTCCGGACCCACGGTAGCCGAGACGGATTCATGTCGGCGGCGAGGTCACTGCCCGAAATGTCACGTACGTCGGCTCCGTGCGGTTCGCCCCGGCGAAACGCCATCGGACATGCCCAACGCCGCACGGCCGCCTGGTCGTAGGCTGGTCCGGTGAGTGAGCCCGTCGACGAGACCCAGCGGCCCGGCCGCGACCACCCGGATGACAGCAAGCCGATCATGATCGTCGCCTTCGAGGGATGGAACGACGCAGGTGACGCGGCCAGCCGGGCGGTCGAGCATCTCCAGCTCAACTGGGATGCGACACCGCTGAGCGAGCTGAGTCCTGACGAGTACTACGACTTCCAGGTCAGCAGACCGACCGTACGCATGGTGGACGGCGTCACCCGAAGGGTCGACTGGCCGACCACGCGGCTCTCGGTGTGCCGCCCGGAGGGCTTCAGCCGCGACATCGTGCTGGTCCAGGGGCCCGAACCGAATATGCGCTGGCGTGCTTTCTGCGCCGAACTCCTGGAGCACATCCAGCAACTCGAAGTCGCCACGGTCGTCACCCTCGGCGCTCTACTGGCCGACACCGCGCACACCCGACCCGTCCCGGTCACCGGGACGGCGTACGACAAGGACACCGCTTCGCAGTTCGGCCTGGAGCTGAACAACTACCAGGGACCGACCGGCATCGTCGGAGTCCTGCAGGACTACTGCGTGCAGGCGGGCGTCCCGGCGGTGTCGATCTGGGCCGCCGTGCCGCACTACGTCTCGCACCCGCCGTCGCCGAAGGCCACGCTGGCGCTGCTGCACAAGCTCGAGGACGTCCTCGACGTCGAGATCCCGCTCGGCGCCCTGCCCGAGCAGGCCGAGGAGTGGCAGCGGACGGTCACCGAGATGGCCGAGGAGGACGAAGAGATCAGCGAGTACGTCCGGGGGCTGGAGGAACGCGGCGACGCGGAGACCGAGTTCACGCTGGACGACGTGAGCGGGGACAAGATCGCGGCCGAGTTCGAGCGGTACCTGCGGCGGCGCCGCCCAGGTCAGGACGGTCCCGGCCGCGGCTGAGCCTCCGGTCTCGTTCGGCCCGGTCCGTGAAGGCCTGGTGGATTCACGTGGTGGTTGCAACACGCATTGTTTGTTGGCCTGAGAGTAGTGCTTCGAGGGCTTCGGCTGGGGTGTGCCA